>NZ_RZTA01000019.1:0-79505 GCF_004023115.1 Mesorhizobium sp. M6A.T.Cr.TU.017.01.1.1 | reverse complement strand
GGCCACAGCATCCTGAAGATGCTTGTTCACTTCCTGGTGGACCACCGCGGCGCGGCGCTTGTGTTCCCCTCCGTGCCGTCCGTCTCCAGCACCGCGGTGGTCCACCAGGAAGTGAACAAGCATCTTCAGGATGCTGTGGCCATGATCGTCGGCGAAAGCGAAGCGCTGCAGGCCGCCATCGACATCGCCTGCCGCGTCGCCCGGTCGGGCAGCGTGACATCGCTGTTGGTCGAAGGCGAAACAGGCGTCGGGAAAGAGCTGTTTGCGCGACTTGTCCATGCCGGCAGCCGGCGCGCGGCAAACGATCCGTTCATTGCGATGAATTGCGGAGCGATCACCAGGGACCTGTTCGGCAGCGAATTGTTCGGCCATGTCGCCGGCGCCTTTACCGGCGCCTCGCGCGAAGGCAAACCGGGCGTTTTCGAGCTCGCCAATGGCGGCGTCCTCAGTCTCGACGAGATCGGCGAATTGCCACTCGAGATCCAGCCGTTTCTGCTGCGTGTCCTGGAAGAGCGCGTGGTCCACCGTATTGGCGACAGCCGGGGTCGCCCGGTTGATGTGCGCCTGGTCGCCTCAACCAATCGCGATCTCAAGCAGGAAATTGCCGCAGGCCGCTTCCGCCGCGATCTCTACTATCGAATTGGCGCGGTCTCGATCATCGTTCCACCGCTGCGCGAGCGCGGCGAAGATGTGCTGCTACTGATCGAACATTTCAACCGGCAGATCGCCACCGCAGCGGGTGAAGACCCGCTGGAATTCTCGCGCGAAGCACTCGATGCCCTGCTCGCCTATGGTTGGCCGGGTAATGTACGCGAACTGAAAAACCTCGTCGGGCGGCTGCATGTCTTGACGCGCGGCCGCGACGTCGGGCTTCACAACCTTCCCGAGGAGATCACCGCGTACGGCTCTGGATCGGAAGCCGGGTCGGACAGCCGTGTACCCGCGCATGAATCGGGAGGCACGCTCGTCGAGGCCGAACGCCAGGCAATGAAGAACGCCTTGGCGGCGGAAGGCGGCAACCTCAGCCGGGTCGCGAAGCGGCTCGGCATCTCCCGGCCAACGCTCTACCGCAAGCTCGACCAATACGGCATCCGGCGCGGTTTCATCTAGGATCAGAGCCTGTCACCGGCACGAAAGAAGCCCGCGGCATTCGCGCCACGGGATTGGGAAAAGTTAATCACTGAAGCGGTAGCGGGGGTTAGATCAGCTTTTCACGACAGCAGCTGTCAGTTTCTCGGAAACGTAGCCGAGACTGTTGCCAATGATCAGCGAAATCACCACAGCCGCCGCGACCTTGCTGATGCCGCTTGGACCCTCGCCATAGGCGGCAGCGCCAAGCAGAAAAAGTGCCGCGGTCGTTGCGTAGCCCATAGACCGCTGATGGAATGGCACTCAGCAATGGCAGCTTGGCAGCGAGAATCAGGATTACGATTGAGACGCCGACGCAAATGCCGGCCGTGAGAGCCGTAACACCTATCGACGTCAGTGCTATCAACGCGCCTGCGGCGCAGATCGCTCCCCAAAGGTTTGCAAGCGCCGAATTCTTGAACCCGGCTTCCTTGCCGCCACAGTGATAGAAACTTCCCCAGCCCACAAATACCGCCCAGATCAGCAGATAGGGGTTGCCTATCGTGATCGCTGCCCACGTTGCAATGCCGCCCATAATGCCGATGACGACGGCCAATCCTGTAATAAGATCCATATTGTCCTCCCATTTTTTCAAACCGCGAAGAAAGAACTCGTTTCAGGACCACGCTTCGCTTACGTCCCGATACGGAAAAGCCAGGGCATCAGCCGCGGCGCTCAGGAAAAACGGCTTGCCGACGCTGGCAAGCAGCCAGACCGGCCTCTTCGGCGACACCGACTCGGAAACGGCGATGTCGGCACGCGGACCAAAACGCCGGGCCTGCTCCGTGCAGGCCCGACCCAGACGCTTCACGGCACGATGACGCCGCGGCCGGTGAACCGGCGGTTCTTGAAATCGTCGAGCGCGGTGTTAATGCTTGCGAGGTTGTATTCAGTGTAATGCATCTTCACCTTGCCATCGGCGTTCAACTCCATCAGTTCGACAAGCTCGGTGAAGTTGCCGACGAGGCTGCCGCCGATGTTGATCTCCTCGATGACCAGATGCGCGGTCGGCACGTTGACCGTGCCGCCATAGCCGACGACGAACAATTGGCCGCCCTTGCGCACCATCTTCCAGCAGATGTTCTCGACACCGAGTTCGCCGACGAAGTCGATGACCACATGGGCGCCGCCGCCGGTGATCTGGCTGACCTCCTCGACGACATTCGGCCCGCCATCGAGGACAAAGTCGGCGCCGAGGTCCTTGGCCAGCACCTGGGCCGCCGGCTCGCGATCGACTGCGATGATGCGGCAACCCGAAATCGCGTGCAGCGATTGCAGCGCGATATGGCCAAGCCCGCCTATGCCGAGCAGGACGCAGTAACTCCCTGGCCTGAGCAACTTCGCGGCGCGTTTGGCGGCGCGGTAGGCAGTGATGCCGGCATCGGCCAGCGGCGCCACCTCGATCGGCGTGACGTTGGCGTTCAGCTTGATCAGCGAACGCTCGCTGGTGATGAAATATTCGGCGAAGCCGCCATTCATGCCAAGGCCGGGAAACTGGCCATTGTCGCAGTACATGTCCTCGCCATGGCGGCAATTGAGGCAGATGCCGCACGAGCGAAACGGGTGACAGATCACCGCGTCGCCGCGCTTGACCGATCTGACGCCGCTGCCGACCTCCTCGACCCAGCCGGCATTCTCGTGGCCCATGATGTAGGGCAACAGCGTGCCTTCGGGGTCCATGGTCGGCTTCCACACACCTTCGATGATGTGAAGGTCGGTGCGGCACAGGCCGGCGGCACCCACCCGCACGATCACCTCGTCGGGAGCAGTGATGGTCGGTGCCTTGACCTCCTCGATCTTGAGTTGGACGTTCATCTGCGGATCGTATTCGTACAGTCTGGCGGCTTTCATGCCTGTGTCCTTTCAACGTCGAGATTGTTCGGATTGCTTCAGGCGCGGCCGAGCTTCTCAGAGCCGCCGCCGCGCGCCGGTCCGGCCGTCGGGTCCTCGTCCTCGGCGAGATGACCAATCAGCGTTTCGGTGGTCAGGATCAGCGTCGCCACCGAAGCTGCGTTGGCGAGTGCTGTGTAGGTGACGCGGACCGGATCGATGATCCCTGCCTCGAACATGTTCTGGTAGCTGCCGACAGAAGCGTTGTAGCCGTAGCCGCCGTTGATGCGCGTGACTTCCGCCACGACTGCCTCGGGATCGGCGCCGGCATTGGCGGCGATACGCCACAGCGGCCGCGACAGCACCGACCGCACTAGTCGCACGCCTTCGGCGACATCGCCGTCGACGCCGGCCGCCACCTTGTCGAGCAGCGGTGCGATCTGGGCAAGCGCCGAGCCGCCACCGGCAACCACGCCCTCTTCGCATGCGGCGCGCACCGCATTCAGCGAATCCTCGATGAGCTGTATGGTTCGCTTCTGCTCGACCGGCGTTACACCGCCGGCATAAAGGATCGCGGTGCCACCAGAGAGCTTGGCCAGGCGTTCGCGCAACTTGTCCTGGTCGATGTTCGGCGGCGAGGCTTCATACTGCCGCTGCACCTGGGCGCGGCGCGATGCGACTGCCGCATGGTCGCCGCCCCCGCGGATGATCGAGGTATAGGATGAACTGGTCTTCACCCGGTCAGCCGTTCCAAGATCGTCGGCGGTGATGTCCTCCAGCCGGCCGCCGAGGTCGCGCGCGATCACCTTGCCGCCGGTGATGATCGCCAGATCCTCCATCATCGCCTTGCGCCAATGGCCATATTCCGGCGGATGGACCACGAGGTATTTTCCCGGTCCGTGCTTGCCGAGCAGAGTTACCACAACTTCCGGCGACATTTCCTCGGACACGATCAGCAGCGGCCGACCGGCCTCGTCGGCAATGCGACGAGCCGCATCCAGCGCCTCAGGCTCCTTGATCTTGAGATCGGTCATCAGGATGTAGGGTCGTTCGAGAACAGCCTCCATCTTCTCTTGATCGGTGACCATGTGGTGCGAAAGATAGCCGCGTTCGAAGGACATGCCCTCGACCACATCCAGCGTGGTCTCGGTCGTCACGCTGAAGTCAGTGGTGATGACGCCTTCGGCCCCTACCCGCTGATGGGCTTCCGCCACCAGCGCGCCAAGCTTGGTATCGGTCGCCGCAATGTTGGCGACCGAAGCGAGAATGCCGTTGCCCTTGGCGGGCTTGGCCGAAGCCTTGAGCGCCGCCACCACCGCTGCCACGGCAAGATCGATGCCCTTGCAGAGATCGACGGGTTTCGCGCCTCGTTCATTCGCCTCCACACCGCCCTGGATGAGCGCATTGGCGAGCACGATGGCAGTCGTGGTGCCGTCGCCGGCGACCTCATTGGTCTGCATCGACACTTCGCGCACGACCTGCGCGCCCATGTTTTCGAAACGGTCGTGCAATTCGATCTCGGAGGCAATGCTGACGCCGTCACGGGTCACCATCGGCGTGCCGATCGGCCGGTCGATCATGGCGTTCATGCCTTTGGGGCCGAGTGTCGGCTCGACGGCAGCGGCCAGCCGAAAGACACCACGGGCAAGTGCACGGCGCGCTTCGGAATTGTGAAGCATTATTTTGGGCATGGTTTCTCCTTCCGCCTTACGGGCGGGTTGTTGGTTAGGGGCCTCGTGCGAGGGAGGCCGTTGTTTCAGCTCTGCTTCAGGCGGTCGGCGCGGTTCGTGCCGGCACGCGATCCATGATGAAATCGACCAGCGTCGGTTCGCCGTCGACCACATCCAGTTCCTTGTATCTGGTCTGCTTGAGCCCACGGCACAGCGCGCCGTTGAACTCCATGTTGATGCGCACGCCGCGCAGTTCGGCGAGATGGGCACCGAGCGCCGCAGGTGGTATTTTCTGGCCTTCCCAAGTCACGAAGACAGGATCATCCGCCTGGCGGTCGGGAAAACGCTCAAGCAGAGCCGCCCTGTATCTCGGCTTCTGTTTGGCCGCCTCGCCCGGTTCGAACCGTGCGACGTCATATGCCGGCAGGTCCATGCCGAGGATCTCTCGATCGGTCAGGCCGTGCTGCCGCAGGCCGCGCAGGACCGCCTCCTGGCGCCGCTTGAACGCCTTCATCCTGAAGGTCTCACGCAAGCCGCCAAGATCCTGATCCTCGGCAAGTACGGCGAAGACATCGCCGAATGTCTTGCCGGCTTCCATGCCGCGATTGACCTCTTCCGCGAACATGTGATCGTGCAGCTTGACGCGATAGGCCGGCGCCCAGGAGAGCTGGTCGAGCGCCTTGCGGACGCCGTCCAGCATGAGGAACGCGAAGTTGGGCGAGCACCAGTAGGTCGGCAGGCGGAGGTCGATCTCCACACTGCCATCGCTCGTCATTTCGGCCCGCTCGACGAAGCCCATCTCGGTAATCGGTTCGTCGAGCTCCGGGTCGTTGACCTCACCAAGGCGCCGCCAGAGTTCCTTCTCGCGGTTGCCGGAAACGCTGGCAGTTGCCATGGCCCCTACTCCGCCGCGATGCTGAAGGGCGAACTGGCGAGCGCCGTCTTCTTGGCTTCGATGTCGATGTTGTAGAGACGCGCCGCATTGAGGCCCAGGATCTTCTCCTTGATCTCGTCTGTCAGTTGCACACCGCGTTCGGCGGCGATGTCCTCTGGGATCTGATAGGCCCAGAACTTCTCGACCAGCCAGCGCGGCGTCCAGATCGCGTAGTCGGAACCGAAAAGGATTTTTTCCGGGCCGATCCAGAAAAGCAGTTCGGCGATGACCTCGCCGAAATAGCGCGGGCGCGAATGGATGAAGGGCAGCGCTACCGCAAGCCCACCATAGACGTTGGTTTCTTGCGTTGCGATCCAGCAGAAATCGTCGAGGCGCGGCAGGCCGCAATGCTCGATGATCCAGTTGAGGCCCTGGAAGTCAGTCGCCGCATGGTCGACGTCATGCACGTCGAACGCATCCTTGCTGAGCGGCAGGATTGTCGGCCCTTTGTGGACATGGATATTCCTGATGCCGAGTTTGTCGCAGAGTTCGAAGCATTTGTAGGCATCGGGATCCGTGAGCTTCCAGCCCTTGGAAGCCCCGTTCCATTCGGCCGTGTACATCTTCACGCCCTTGACGTCGTAGGTCTCCTTGAGGAAGTGGATGTACTCAAGCGCCTTCTCACCATCGCGCGGATCGAAGGCGCCGTTGACGATGAACCGTTCGGGATAGAGCTTGGCCACCTCGGCGTTGCGCTCGATCGTGTTGAAGCCGTTCTTGTAGAAGTCCTTGAGATAGGTCGACTGGACGATCGCCACATCATCGGGGCCGTCGATGAACAGGTCGCGATAGAGATCGTCGGCGCTGTACTTCTCGAACTTGCTCTTCTCCCACAGCTGGTCCTTGGGGCTCAGCCCGGTGTGATAGGCATAGAAGCACTCGATGAACTGCTTGCCGTGGATATTTTTCTGGTTCTCCGGGCTGCCGTCCCAGAAATGGGTATGGCCATCGACAATGAAAATATCCTTGCCTTCTGGTGTTCTAAACATTTCTACCTCCACAAGATGTGCGATTGATCGGTTCGGCGCGCCGCAGCCAGGCGGCGCGCCTGATTTTCTGGAGCGTCTATTCGATGTATTCGAACATCTCATCCATGTTGCCGAACAGGATCACGGTGTTGTCGTCGATGCGCACCATCCGTCCGTAGTGGGTCGAGCTGTTGACCTCGAAGGTTTCCGCCGTCATCTCGCGGCCGAGATATTCGCTGATCTCGTCCATCTTGAAGATCAGCTTGCCGGTGCCATCGATGCGGATCATCGCCGGTTGGTAGGTGACCGTTACGTTCGGCTTCAGGCCCATGAATTCAGCGATGGCCCTGGCTTCCACCGAGTCGTTCATGGTGACGCCGCACTGGTGCGAAATCGTCTGTTCGAAGGTGATGTCCTTCATCGACCTGAAAATGTTGGATTGCGATGCGTCGCGTGCTGCAGTTGACATGACAGTTTCTCCCTGTGTCAGCGCTTGAGGCCAAGTTCGCCGAGTATCTGATCAATCCGTTCCTCGGACTTGGCACGGACATCCGAGAAAGCGACCGGCTTTGAATGCGGCATCGACCAGATCGGCTGCAGGCCGATGGCTGCCTTGTCGGCGAGCGCGCCGTGCTTCTTGACCCAGCCCTGGAAGAGCTTCTTGTTCGCCGCGCCATGCTTCTCGTCGTTGGCGAGCATGTGCATGAGGTCGATCGTGTTGGCGAGATTGCGCTCGTAGTCGGCCTCGGCTGCCGAGATCACCGCAGGCGTGATGAAGTCGTGGTTTGCGGCGGCGATCTGCATCAGGAAGCCTGAGCGGAATGCTTCCCCGACCAGCGGTTCGAAGACGATGTTGATGGCGAAGTACTGTTCGAGATAGTCGGTCGCGCCCATGATGGTCTCGACCGCTTCGCGGGTGCCTTGCCAGTTGTTGTCCTCGAGCCAGGCCGTCTTGCCGAGTTCGTCGTCCCAGCCGGGAAGGTCCATGCCGATCTCGGCAAGGTAGAGCGTGATGTCCTGGGCAAGCCGCAGCTTGTAAGACGAGTTGGTCAGCGTGGCGTTGTTGATCATCTGGGTGTAGCCGTAGCGCTGCGCCTGCATCAACGAGGTGCCGAGCCCGAATTCGGCGTGCTTCCAGGCGCCGAGCTGCGTCTGCAGAATCTTGATCCAGGCCTTGTCGAATGTCTTAGGCGCCCCCGACTTGCGGGCGTTGTTGATGACGCTCTGTACCATCGTCTCGATTTTCGACTGGCGTTGGTAGTGCGTGCGTTCCCACTCCTGATCGGGGGCGCGGAAGGCATGCCAGTTGGAGCTCTGAGCGGCGGTGTTCTGCTTGACATAAGCGCCCTTGCCGTCGGCAAAAGAGATGATCCAGTCCTGGATCAGGTAACGCTCCGGGTCAGGCTGCACGTCGACTGTCATGTCCTCATAGTGGGTGGCGCGCTGGCCCTTCGGGTCGAAATACCGGTACTTCCGGCTGTCGGAGTCGGCAAAGATCGCCGCGCCGGCGGCTCCGGACCCGACTGAACTCGAGGTAGCTGGCATAGTCTTCACTCCCTTGTTGCAGTTGTGGTTGCAGTTGCGTTGCCGCCCCTCAGTGGGCCGGTGTTGCACCTGCCGATGTGGTGAACTTGTCGAAGAAGATCCGCTCCGTCTCGAACCCGTTCATGAACAGAACCGGCTGAAGCGCATCGATCATCGGTGGCGGGCCACAGGCATGGACATCGCCCTGTCCGTCGACCGCCAATTGCTTGAGCTTGGCGTCGACACTCTGGTGCACGAAACCGCGTTCGCCTTCCCATTCGGCGTCGTCAGTCGCGTGCGACAGCACGGGAATGAAAGTGACATCCGAATGCTGACCGATCAGCTCGGCGATCCTGTCGAGATAGAACAGGTCGTTGCGCGTCCTGGCACCGTAGAAGAAATAGACAGGGCGTTTCTCGCCGCTCTTCAGATGGTCGTTGAGGATCGACCAGATCGGCGACATGCCCGATCCGGCGCCGACCAGGATCAGGGGTCCTTGCCGTTCGTCGCGTCGGAAACAGGTTCCGTAGGGTCCGACGACGGTGACTTCGGCTCCGAGCTTGATTCCTCCGGAATCGAGTTCTCCGGAGAACTTTCCCTCGGGGTATTTTTTGATGATGAAGCAGAGTTTTTGGGTTTGGTCCGGCGTATTTGCCATGGAGAACGAGCGCGTAATCGTCTCCCCCTTTTCCGTGGTAACCGTGATGTCGACATATTGCCCCGCCCAGAACTTTATCGGCGAGCCGAGTTCGATCTCGATGCCGCGAATGTCGTGGGTCAGGTGCTCGATCAGAGCAATCCGGCCCTTGAACGTCTTCACGGCGATCGCTTTCGCCAAAATCTCCTCGTCGTAGTTGAGAAGCTCGACTTCCAGATCGGAGTAGGCGATGCAGCGGCACAAAAGGACGTGGCCGCTCTCCTTCTCCATGTCGTTCAGTGCGAAGGTCGAGTATTTGAGCATGTCGACTTCGCCATCGAGCAACACGCTCTTGCAGGCCGAGCATTGCCCTTCCTTGCAGCCGTGCGGCAGGGCGATGCCCTGGCGGAAAGCGGCGTTGAGCACCGTCTCGCCATGCTCGACGTCGAATTCGACGCCGACTGGGCTGAGCCTGACCGTGTGGGTTTCCGACATACGGACCTCCAATGAAAGAGAGGGCGGGACGAACCCGCCCCCTTGGCCTGATCAGTTGCAGGGATTGATGGTGAAGCCCTTGGCGTAGTCTGCCAGGTGCTGCGCGCGTCCTTCCGGCGTCATGCCGCGGAGCGCGTTCAACGGCGATCCCAGCGTGTTGCCGCGCACGTCGTCCAACGTCCACATCTCCTTGTCGTCGAAGCGCATATGCGGCTGCGGTACGAGCGTCTTGCCATCGGAGCGGACGAAGTTCAGGTCCTTGATGGCATCGGCCAAATCCCAGCCGTCATAGAGCGTCTCCCATTCGCGCTTGCCGCTGAAGCGGCCCATCGCGGGTGTCGGACGGCCCTCATACTCGTCGGCGAAGGCCACGGTCGCGGTCCACTTGTCGAGTTCGTGGGCGAAGGTGTGCAACTGGCCGTCGATCTCGCCGACCACCATGTCTTCGCGGATCAGGCAGGGAACAAGGCAGGACCAGCAGCGGTGTGGATAGACGTAGCCCACGTCGCTGTTGAAGAGCAGCACCTTCTCGCCCTTGTGGCTAAGCTTGGCGTACCATTTCCAGAAATCGCCGAACTCGGCATACCAGCCCGGATACTTATGCTCGAACCACTCGAAGTCCTTGTCGGTCTGGGCTTCGATACGCCAGAAATTGACCGGCCAGCCGACCGCGAAGAACTGTCCGACCTTGTGGACGTAGTTCTTCTTGGTGATGCGTTCCCAGGCCGCCTGGACGTCGTCGTGATGGACCTTGATGCCGTATTTCTCGAGCGGCAGCATGTAGGTGCGGTAGTAGTCCTCATAGATCCAGCGGTGCCACATTTCCGCGTAGGACTCCTTGTTCTTGTCGCGGTTGGTGGTGCCGTATTCGATGAAGGTGCCGATGGCTGCATCGACGATCGCGTGGTTTTGCCAGAAGGCGTAGCGCAGGTCGCGCTCGAGCAGCAGGTGGTTTTCCGGCTCCTTGAGCGCCGCCATCAGCAGCGAATGGCCATTGCCGATATGCCGGCTCTCATCGGACTGGACCGACAAAAAAACGGTCGGCAGCGCATAGTCGCCGTTACGGGCGGCTTCCGAAGGCATGGCGACAAACAGCGTGTTGGTGAAGGCGGTCTCGGCGACCACGGTCAGGTACATGCAGGCGGCGGTCATGGTGTCGCCGGTGATGAAGCCTTCCGCGAACTGCCGGCCGATGGTCGTGGCGTAGCATTTTCCGAAGGCTTCCTCGGTGATGTCGAAGCCGGCCGGATCGATGTAGTTTTCCATGTACCATTTCTTCAGGTTCATCTGGATCGTCGAGTGGCGGAACTCGTCGATCATCTGCATGGTGAAGCCGGTTCTGAGCTCCTCGCCCGGCGCGATACGGGCGACCATCGCCATCGAGCGGGCAGCAGAAATTTCCGGGAACGGAATGATCGCAAGGAAGAGTTTCATCCACTCGACCCAGCGCGGTTCCACATTGCGGAACATGTCGCCGCGCAACGCCGCGTCGAGCGCACCGTAGACACGATTGTCCTTCTCTTCCTGCATCGGGAAGTAGGATCGCAGAACCTGTTTCATCGGGTCGCGCGGCGTCTTGTTGATCTTGTAGTCCGTCGGAAACGTCATCGCTTCCTGGACGTAGGAAGGGTTCCAGCCGAGATCGGCAATCTTCTTGGTTGCCTCGCCCACGGAGATTCCGCGTTGCGAGGTAATCTTGTTGAGCGTCAGAGACGTCATGGTCATAAGCCTCCACCAGGTTTGAGCCGCAGGTCCCTTGACCCCGGCATGAAGCGGCGGCACAGCACCGCCAGTGAGAATGCGAGCGGCACGACAAAGGGTTGCGCATCAGGCGCGACTCATGGTCCGGCCGTTCAAGTGAATCGCGGCAAAGGTGTTAGGCGGCTGGCAGGGCCCGCAGCGCCAACCGCATGTGCGATGGGCGTATCGAAGCGGACGTGACTTGTCCCTGCTTCCTCCGTTCCTTCGTTCTTTTGGCACCGCGTCAAAGCGCGATGGGCTTCTTGTGGAAATGTACAAAGCAAGCGCCGTGCCAATTTGAAAATAGCACCCATGGCAAGGGCTCAAAACAAAATCGCTGCTCTTTCGGCATACGGGCAGATAGCCAAATGTAACGTTCTTTTACAGTTGTAACGTACGCCTGTAATATCTAATATCTATTCGCAATTGCAATACGTCTAGTTCGCAGATGCAGCAAGTTCGAAAACAAATATCATCTATTCAATTCTTCGTCTTTCTCTACTATTTGAAGGCGACGGCCCATGGACGGGCCTCGCGCTGGAGAGAGACCGTGCCGAACGATAAAGACAGCCGAAGACCGCCCGAGCCAATGTCCAGCCAAGCCGATGGCGTCACCGGCGAACTTGTCAGGCTGATGCCCCGCGATCTGGTCTTTGTGATGCGCTTCATGGGCGAGAGCCAACATCGCCTCCAGAGCCACTTCCAGGACTTCATCCGGGCCGAGCTTGCCGCCGGCGGCGTCACCACGGAAACGCATCCGATGATCCATCTGTTCATCGAGAACCACGCGATTCTGTTGCGGGAATTCGTGTTTTCCGGCGTTTCGCTGTCACGCCAGTTCCGCGTCGACGAGATCGAGCGCCTCACCGGCGATACGACTTCGATGATCCGGGTCGACATCTGGGATCAGCTCAAGAGCCACATCGAAACGGCTGAAAGACAGTTCCATTCGCAGGCCGGAACATTGCCCAAATTGCTGTCGGCTTTCGAAAAGCCTGCCTGACCGATGGCTGGGCGAAAAATGACAGGAGGACCCGATGGGCCAAACTACCAGGCGTGACGCGTTGCTCGCCCGCCGGCTCGATCTCGTCGCCAACGTCTCCGCGCTCACTGCCGAGGCGCTTCGGCTCAATCAGAAACGCGCCGGTATCGAGATGGAAGTGCTGCGCCTGGAGCTCGAAATCGGCAGGAACGGCGTCAGCGCGCAACTGGTGCGGGACTTGCATGAAGCGCAGGAGAGAGCCGCGGCAGTTATGCACGAATGCGCGGCATGTGAGGACAGCATCGTCGCCGCGGAAGGTGACGTCGAGGACGTCGATCGCAGCCTCGCGGCGACGGATGGAAACTGACGAAGGGAATCGCCATGAACCAGCACGCGATACAGAACCTGACCTTGTTCGACCTGCTGGCGAGAAGCTGGCGTCGTCCGTCGGCGATCGCCGATCTGCGCTTTAGCGCCGATGACTCGACTGTCGCCTTCGCCTGCGTCGATGGAACGGTCGCCATAGCCGCGGTCGCCGACCAGGAACCGCCGCAGTCGCGGATCAGGGTGAGCGGCGATCTCGGCCAGACGACGATCCGCCCAAGGGAAAAATTTCCGTTGCCATTGATAGCCACTGCTGTGTTGGGAGATGGCGACGTTCCGCTCGCCAACTACCTTTCCTCCGGCTTCCTCGTTGGAACGGCGGCTGGCGAAGCGGTGCATCTGGCCGCGGACGGCAATGTGATGGAGACGCTGGTCAAGATCGACGGGCCGGTCGTCGCCGTCGACCACAGCCCCCGCACAGCCATCACAGCCGTCAGCAACGGGCAGGATGTCTTCCTGGCACGAGGCCAAGGCGATGCGGTGCGACTGCGACACGGTACGACACCGTCCACGGATGCGCTTGCCTTTTCGCCAGGCGGAAGGCGCCTCGCCCATAGCCTGGACGACGGATTGTCGATCTGGATGGTCGATGGCGACACCACCCTGATACGCGATATCGCCTTTTCAGCGCGTCCGATATCGATCCGCTGGAGTGGCGACGGCACCTGGCTGGCCTGTGGGCTCGAAGCCGGAGGCTTTGCCCTGGTGTGCATAGCCGATGGCCGCACTGGCATTATCGCGGGATTTCCATCCCCGGTCCGGACGGTGTGCTGGAGCCTGCCGGAGAATGCGCTGTTTGCATCGGGCGCCTTCCGGATCGCCGGCTGGTCGATGACCGCGCCGCCACTTGACGGCGAAATCTCCGGCGCGCTGGAGACTGGTCGCGCCGGGCTGGTTCCGGTCGAGACAGTGGCTGCGCACCCGGAGAAAAAACTGATTGCGGCCGGCTATGCCAACGGTCGGATCACCATCGCCCAGATCGGCGCGCGGGACGAACTCCTCGTCAGACCCCTGGGCAGCGCGGTGACCGCGCTTGCCTGGTCCAGTGACGGACAGCACCTGGCGGTGGGCACCGTCGACGGCACCGCCGCGATCGTCACCTTTCCCGCGTCGATGTTCAAATAGCAAAGGCAGGCCGCATGCAACAGGAGCACCAAATGCAAACCGAACCCACCCCCGAGGACGAGAGCAAGGACGAATTTTTCGACCGGCTCGCCAAACTGTCGGAAGAAATGGTGGCCAAGCATGGCAAGGATTTCAGTATGGGAGCATTGGTGCTTGCCGCCCGCTGGATTGCCGAAAACCGTGTCGGCCAGTTGAAGACCAACTAGGCTCCTGACCAACCAGTTTCGCTCGTAAGCCATAGCTTCGAAGGAGCTTCAGGCGAGGCCATGGCTTGCGGGCGTCTTGATTGCGAGACACTCGCTGACTCCCAACACGCCATGCCCGCGCGCTACATTCCATATCAATGGAATTTATATCTTAGTTACGGATCACGTAGCGCACTTGGATTTGATAACGTCGAGCCCTTTCCTGCGGCCAATGTCGCACGATCGGTAATGGGCTTGATGCTGATAGGCGCGTGACCGCAGCCGTGCTGTCCAAGGCCCACATCGCACGATCGCCAGCGACTGAGCTGGATTTGCTACGTTTTCGACATTGATGCTGCGGCGGTGCAGGCGAACGATCCGAACCAGAAGGCTCTCAATGGCATCATTGGACTTAACCCCGCACTAGCGCGTCGCGGATGAGATCGGGATATCGAGGTTGACTGCGGTCAATTTGCCTCCCGATCGGATGTGATACCAACCGCTCGCCAGCTTCTCCAGGCAATCCTGTGCCAAGGACAGTGACTGAGCGTTTCACGAAGTTCGAGCCTTCTGAAAAATTGCAGCCTTGACGCGATGTGCATTAGGTCGTTTGTTGCGGGTGGGAGTGCCACGGGAGGAAACCATGGAAGTCACCCTGGGGGCGGACAGCCTCGCAGCGCGGTTCCACGTTTCACGTCGATGACGGGCGAAGGCTCCCGCGCATGAATTCCGGAGCGATCCTCGAAGCAGTGGGATTGACTAAGGAATTTAAGGGTTTCGTCGCTGTCAATAATGTCGACCTGACGGTCGAGCGAGGATCGATCCACGCGCTGATCGGCCCCAACGGCGCAGGCAAGACGACCCTCTTCAACTTGCTGACCAAATTCCTCCAGCCGACGCGCGGCGCAATCCGCTACCAGGGCCGGGACATCACCAGGATGCAACCAGCCGACATCGCGCGCTTGGGCCTTGTGCGCTCCTTCCAGATATCGGCGGTGTTTCCGCACATGACGGCACTGGAGAATGTCCGCATCGCGCTGCAGCGCCGGCGCGGCGACAGTTTCGATTTCTGGCGTTCCGAGAAACTGCTGTCCACATTCAATAGCGAGGCCGCGGCTCTTCTCGCCGATGTCGGCCTGACCGAGTTTTCCGATATCCGCGCTAGCGATCTGTCCTACGGCCGCAAGCGCGCGCTTGAGATCGCGACGACGCTGGCGCTGAACCCTGAAATGCTGCTGCTCGATGAGCCTATGGCCGGCATGGCGCAAGAAGACATCGAGCGGATCTCGGCGCTGATCCGGCGCATCTCCAAGAACCGCACTATTTTGATGGTTGAGCACAATCTGTCGGTCGTAGCCTCGCTGTCGAACCGCATCACCGTGCTCGCGCGCGGCAAAGTCCTCGCCGAAGGCGACTATGCCGCGGTTTCCAAAGATCCGCGTGTTATCGAAGCCTATATCGGGGCCGGACATGTCTGAAGTTGGACTTACGAGCAGGCCGGCTGCTGCCCCCTCGGCGAGACCCCTCCTGCGTGTCGATGGCCTGCAGGGCTGGTACGGCGAGAGCCATGTGCTTCACGGCCTGAGTTTCGAGGTTGGCGAAGGCGAAGTGGTGACGCTGCTCGGCCGCAACGGCGCCGGCAAGACGACGACGCTGAAGGCGGTCATGGGCATCCTGTCCAGGCGCTCGGGATCGGTCACCTACGACGGCCGGGAGACGATCAAGCTGCCGTCGCGGTTGATCGCACGGATGGGCATCGCCTACTGCCCGGAGGAGCGCGCAATCTTCTCAAGCCTCTCGGTCGAGGAGAATTTAATGCTGCCGCCGCAGGTGCGCCCCGGCGGGCTCACCGTCGAGCAGATTTTCGAGCTCTTCCCGCACCTGAAGGAGCGGCTTTCGAGCCAAGGCACCAAGCTTTCGGGCGGCGAACAACAGATGCTCGCCATTGGCCGGATCTTGCGGACGGGCGCGAAGCTGTTGCTGCTCGACGAGCCGACCGAGGGGCTTGCGCCCGTCATCGTGCAGCAGATCGGCCGCACCATTGCCCGGCTCAAGGACGAGGGATTCACGATCGTGCTCGTCGAACAGAATTTTCATTTCGCCGCATTGGTGGCGGACCGTCATTACGTGGTGGAGCAGGGGCGCGTGATCGACATGATTCCCAACCGCGAACTCGACGCCAACATTGACAAGCTGCACGCCTATCTCGGTGTCTGAGACAGCCATCAACGGGCGCGTCGCGCCGCAATCGGAGGAGAGTAGTGATGAAAGCAACAGGGTTCATTCTGGCTTCACTGGCGAGCCTTTTGTCGGCCGGCGCAGCCTACGCCACGGATGTCAAGATCGGCGTTCTGAATGACCGTTCCGGCATCTATGCAGACATCGCCGGCGAAGGCTCGGTCATCGCGGCCCAGATGGCGGCGGAAGACTTCAAGGCGACCGACAAGGGCATCAACGTATCGATCGTCTCCGCGGACCACCAGAACAAGCCGGACGTCGGCTCGAACATCGCCCGCCAGTGGTACGACACCGAAAATGTCGACGTGATCGCCGACGTGCCAACCTCGTCGGTGGCGCTCGCCGTCAACGAGATCACCAAGGAGAAGAACAAGATCTTCCTCGCCTCGGGTCCGGCCTCGTCCGACCTCACCGGCAAGGCCTGTTCGCCCAACACCGTCCACTGGACCTACGACACCTGGGCGCTTGCCAACGGCACGGGTTCGGCGATGGTCGCGCAGGGTGGCGATACATGGTTCTTCGTCACAGCCGACTATGCCTTCGGCCATGCGCTCGAGCGCGATACGTCGGCGGTCGTGGAAGCATCGGGCGGCAAGGTTCTCGGCGCCGTGCGTCATCCTTTCCCCGGCCAGGATTTCTCGTCCTTCCTGCTGCAGGCGCAAGGGTCGGGTGCCAAGGTCGTCGGCCTCGCCAATGCCGGCGGCGACACCATCAACGCGGTCAAGCAGGCGTCGGAATTCGGCATCACGCAGGGCGGCCAATCGCTCGCCGCCCTTTTGATGTTTATCAATGACGTGCATGCGCTGAGCCTCGAAGTGGCGCAAGGCCTCGTGCTCACCGGCGCATTCTACTGGGACAAGAACGATCAGACGCGTGAATTCTCTGCCCGCTTCCAGGAGCGGAACAGCGGACAGAAGCCTTCGATGATCGAGGCCGGAGTCTACGCTTCGGTGCTGCATTACCTTAAGGCCGTCGAGGCCGTTGGCGACAAGGATGCGGCCAAGGTGATGGCCAAGATGAAGGAAATGCCGACGGACGATCCGCTGTTTGGCAAGGGTACGATCCGCGCGGACGGGCGCAAGCTGCACGAGATGTACCTATTCCGCGTCAAGAAGCCGGACCAATCGAAGGGGGCATGGGATTATTTCGAGACCGTGGCCACAATTCCGGCCGACAAGGCGTTCCGCCCGCTCGCCGACGGCGGCTGTCCGCTCGTCAAATAAGCGGGCCTCGCCAACGACGCGCCGAACCGCTCGGCGCGTCCTCTCGTCGACAAGTCAACTGGAGCGACCATGTTCGAACTCCTTGGAATTCCGCCACAGGTCCTGTTCGGCCAATTGCTGCTCGGGCTGATCAATGGGTCCTTCTATGCGGTTTTGAGCCTCGGGCTGGCGGTCATCTTCGGTCTCTTGAACATCATCAATTTCACGCATGGTGCGCAGTACATGCTGGGCGCCTTCGGCGCCTGGATGCTGCTCAACTATCTCGGCGTCAGTTACTGGTGGGCTGTGTTCATCGTTCCGCCGATCGTCGGCCTCACCGGCATCGTGCTCGAGCGCGTGTTGATCCGACGGCTCTATCACCTCGACCATCTCTACGGGCTGCTGCTCACCTTCGGCCTGGCGCTGATCATCGTCGGCTTCTTCCGCCAGTTTTTCGGCGTATCTGGCCTGCCCTACCCGCCGCCGCCGCTTCTAACGGGGGGGCACAATCTCGGCTTCATGTACCTGCCCAATTCGCGCGCCTGGGTGATTGTGGCCTCACTCATCGTGTGCCTCGCGACCTGGTTCATCATCGAAAAGACCCGACTTGGCGCCTATCTCAGGGCAGCGACCGAGAACCCGACCATGGTCGGTGCGTTCGGCATCAACGTGCCGCTGCTGGTCACGCTCACATATGGTTTCGGCGTCGCACTCGCCGGTTTCGCCGGCGTGCTCGCCGCACCGATATACGCAGTCAATCCGAACATGGGCGCAGACCTGATCATCGTCGTCTTCGCCGTCGTCGTCATCGGCGGCATGGGCTCGATCCTGGGCTCGATCCTCACCGGTTTCGGGCTTGGGCTGATCGAAGGTCTGACCCGCGTGTTCTATCCGGAAGGCTCGGCCGTGGTGATCTTTGTCATCATGGCGCTGGTGCTGCTGGTCAAGCCCGCCGGCCTGTTTGGGCGGAGCGCGTGATGGTAACCGACACCAACCCGATTGCCATGACGGCCGTCACGTCCGTTGGCGCCGCCGGCATGCCACGCCATCACCTTGCGATCTTCGCCGCGCTTTTCGTCTTCCTCATCGCCGCGCCTTTTCTGTTCTATCCGATCTTTGTCATGAAGGTGCTGTGCTTCGCGCTGTTTGCCTGCGCCTTCAACCTGTTGCTCGGCTATGGCGGGCTCCTATCCTTTGGCCACGCTGCCTATTTCGGCATGGCGAGCTACGTCTCGGCCCATGCGGCAAAGGTGTGGGGTTTGACGCCCGAACTTGCCATTATCGCGGGCACGTTGGTGGCAGCCGTGCTCGGTCTCGCCATCGGCTCCCTCGCCATTCGCCGCCACGGCATCTATTTCGCCATGGTGACGCTGGCTTTTGCGCAGATGGTCTATTTCTTCTCGCTGCAGGCGGCGTTTACCGGCGGTGAGGACGGCATCCAGGCCGTCCCGCGCGGCTATTTGTTTGGGCTGATCGACCTGCGCTCAAACGAATTGCTCTATTTCTTCGTGCTCGCCATCTTTTTCGCCGGCATATTGCTGATCTACCGGATCATCCATTCGCCGTTTGGGCAGGTGTTGAAGGCGATCCGCGAGAACGAGCCCCGCGCGATATCGCTGGGCTATCGGGTCAACCGCTACAAGCTCACCGTATTCGTGTTGTCAGCCGCGCTCGCCGGCGTTGCCGGCGCAACCAAGGCGATCGTGTTCCAATTGGCGTCACTTACCGACGTCTACTGGACCATGTCCGGCGAGGTCGTGCTGATGACGCTCTTGGGTGGCATGGGCACGGTGTTCGGACCTATCGTCGGCGCGGCAGTTATCGTCACGATGCAGAATTACCTCGCGACATTTGGCGACTGGGTCACGATCGCCCAGGGCACCATCTTCGTTGTCGCAGTGCTGTTGTTCCGGGAGGGCGTCGTTGGCATCCTGGCAAAATGGATCGGGAAACCGCTCTGAACAGGTCATGAAACCTAAATTTCGATTGATCGACGGTCGAGATTGAGAAGTCGACCTACGAAGGATGTTTGAGCGTCAGGTTCGGCCAAGTTGGCCGCGGTGGATACGTGCACACAGCGTCCTCAACTGTGCCGATTCCTGATCGGATGTGACAACCAGCAATTCGGGCTGTTACGAAAATTCAACTCTGGGTCTTCCCAGGCGCGCCTGTTGGCGTCGTAATCCGCAGGCAAGCACCCTATCTACGCCGCATGAACGAAATCACGACCAGACGCGCGCTTCTGCTCGTCAATTCAAAGGCGCGACGCGGGCAGGAATCTATGGCACCGGTCGTCGAGCGGCTGCAGGCCGGTGGGCTTCGCGTCACCGTCGAGACGTTTGAGGCGCTGCCCGAGATAGCACGCGACATCGTGCGCCTTCGCCATAGGGCCGACCTTGTGATCGTGTGCGGCGGCGATGGCTCGGTGTCCTCGGCTGCGGTCGCGGCCATGGAAAGCGGGCTGCCTATGGGCATCATTCCGATGGGGACGGCGAACGATCTGGCGCGCACCCTCGAAATACCGTTGGATCTGCTGAAGGCTGCCGACGTGATTGTACAGGGCGGAAGGCGTCTGATCGATGTCGGGACCGTCAATGGTCACGCTTTCTTCAACGTTGCGAGCATCGGCATCAGCACCGACCTTGCCCAGGGTCTCGATCCGGCGCTGAAGAAGCGTTTCGGCAGGTTTGGCTATGCCTTGGCGGCTATGAAAGTGTTGACCAAGGCTGGCCACTTCGAAGCAAGGATTACCGAAAAGGGCGTAACGACCGAAGTCGAGACCTACCAGATAGCGGTCGGCAACGGCCGGCACTATGGCGGCGGCAACGTCGTCGAGGAGACGGCGGAGATCGATGACGGCCATCTCGACCTGTACAGCCTGGAAATGACGAGTCTCTGGAAAATGGCGCTTATGCTGCGCTCGTTCCGCTCAGGCACACACGGCGCCTGGAGCGAGGTTCGCACGGCCAGATGCGTCGAGTTCGACATCGAGACGAAAAGGCCGATGCCGGTGAACACTGACGGTGAGATCGTCACCTCGACGCCGGCGCATTTCAAGGTCCACCCGAAGGCCATTTCGGTCTTCGCGCCGGCCGTCGCGCGCCTGCAGCCCCGCACCAAAATGCTTCGTGATGCGGTCAGCGCAAATAGCGGGTGATCAGTCTTCCGCTTCGGCGATTCGACTTCAACCCTAAAGTTTGATGGCTAAGCTGCTATCGACGCAGCCGCTGCCGTTTCATCCGCAACCCCATCCACCATGACATGACCGATGCCCCGCGAGCATCGCTCGACCCGCGCCTCGACGCGATAAACGTCACGAAGGAGCGCCGGCGTAACGACCTCTTCCGGCGTACCGCAGGCGAACATCCGGCCGTCGGCGATGACGATGCATTTGTCGGCGAAGCGCAGGGCCTGATTGAGGTCGTGAATTGCGATCAGCACTGCAATCCCGTGCTTGCGTGCAAGCCCGCGCATGAAGCTCAGCACCTCGACCTGCCGGTGCAAGTCAAGCGCGGACGTCGGCTCGTCCATCAGCAGGATTTCAGGTTCGCGGGCGAGGGTCTGTGCGATGCTTACCACCTGCCTTTGCCCGCCGCTCAGTTCTCCGACATTGCGAAAGGCAATATCCGAGATGCTGAGCGCGGCCAGGATACCGTCTATGAGCGCGAGGTCGCCGTCACCGACCGACCAGGCCGAGCCCTGCTTGCGGGCGAGCAGGATCGATTCATAGACGGTCAGCACCGCGTTGGCTGCCGTATCCTGAGGCATGTAGCAGATGCCGTCCGGTCCCTTGGCCGCTCCATCGAGGCAGACGCGGCCCGGGCCCTTCAAAAGTCCTGCGATGCGCTTGAAAAGCGTCGACTTGCCCGCTGCGTTGGGCCCGATGACGGCAACCACCTCGCCACCCCGAAAAGTGGGAGTTGAAACGTCCGAAAGGACGAGCCGCGCGCCGTGAAACGCTCCGAGACCATCGAGCCTGATCGTTACCATGAGCGCCTCACATTCGAGAGGATCAGCGAGATGAAGAAGGGAATGCCGACAAGCGAGGTGACGATGCCGATCGGAAAGATCGTGCCTGGGATGAGCGACTTGCTGGCAACCGAGCTCGCCGAAAGGATGAGGGCGCCAGCAAGCGCGGAAGCGGGCAGGAAGAAGCGCTGATCTTCTCCAATCAGCATGCGGGCGATGTGCGGGCCGACCAACCCGATGAAGCCGATCGTGCCGACAAAGGCGACGGGAATGGCGGCGAGCAGGCTCACCATCATCATGGTTTCGAGCCTCAGGCGCGCGACCTTGATCCCGAAACTCGCGGCCTTGTCTTCGCCTAGCCGCAGCGCCGTCAGCGCCCAGGCGCGGCGCGCGAATATCGGAAGCGTTGCGAGAAGGATGAGGCTGGTGATGATGAGCTTGGGCCAGGTGGCCTTGGTGAGACTTCCCATCGTCCAG
This sequence comes from Mesorhizobium sp. M6A.T.Cr.TU.017.01.1.1, assembly GCF_004023115.1. Lineage (NCBI taxonomy): Bacteria > Pseudomonadati > Pseudomonadota > Alphaproteobacteria > Hyphomicrobiales > Phyllobacteriaceae > Mesorhizobium > Mesorhizobium sp. M6A.T.Cr.TU.017.01.1.1. The sequence goes on along the minus strand of NZ_RZTA01000019.1, from coordinate 58,017 downwards.
AACACGACCGCGGCGAGCGCCTGCTCTGAGGAAAGATACTGGACGAGCGACAGCAGCGCATTGAAGGTGAAGACGAGCGCGATGCCGAGAAGCACGATGGTTTCAACCGTCACGCCGCGCTTGAGACTCAGCAGGTGGATGACGAGCGCGGTCAGCATCGCAACCACGAAGGCGTTGAGCGGCACGACATATTCGATCGCGGCGGGGATGAGCGCGACGCCGAAGGCAAGCGCAAGCGCGGCGCCGAAGCTGGCCGCCGCCGAAATGCCGAGCGTGAACGGACTGGCGAGCGGATTGTTCAGGATGGTCTGCATCTGCGCCCCGGCGACCGACAGTGATGCGCCCACGACCACCGCCATCAGCGCGATGGGAAGCCGGATTTCCCACAGCACCACGCGCACCTGAAGCGGCACGCTGCCCGGAGAAACGAGGGCGAGGACCACCTGGTCGAGGCTGTAGCTGGCAGGGCCGAGGGCGAGGTCGACGCAAAGGCTCAGGAGCAGCGCCAGGACGAGGCCTGCGAGGATAAGCTGCTTGCGCAGGACGAGGGCGCGGTAGAGGCCGCGCCCTTCCTTTGCCGACAATGCCGCTGGCTCACTGCTCATTGGAGAGCGAGACCCAATGGCCAGGCCTGTACTCGACCGGCAGGAACTTCTCGTGCAACTCCTTGAAGGTGGCCTCGGCGTCCAGATCGTCGAACAGGTCGGGGTGCAGCCACTTGGCCATCTGCTGGATGGCGACGAACTGATAGGGGCTGTTGTAGAACTGGTGCCAGATGGCGTGGACCTGCCCGTTTTCCACCGCCTTGACGCCGGTTAGCGCGGGCCGTTCCGTCAGACCCTTGAGCTTCTTCAGTGCCTCCGCCTCGTCCGCGCCGGGACCGACGCCGACCCATTTGCCGCCCGGCACATACGCTTCCCAGTTACCGCCCGTCACAATCACCTGGTCGGGATCGCTTGCGATGATCTGTTCGGGGTTGAGCGCGCCAAACGTGCCCGGGATCAGGTCCGCCGCGATGTTCTGGCCGCCGGCCATCTCTACGAACTTGCCGAAATTGTCGTTGCCGAAGCTCATGCAGCAATCGTCGGAATAGCCTCCAGCGCGCTCGATGAACACGGTTGGGCGCTTGGGAACATTCTTTGCTATAACATCGGTGACCCGCGCGATCTGGGCCGCGCGGTAGGCGATGAACGCCTCCGCCCGCTCCTCCTGGCCAAAGAGCTTGCCGATGAGGCGCATGCTCGGCTCGGTGTTGGTGAAGGGATGCTCGCGGAAATCGACATAGACCACCGGGATGCCGACGGCGGCGAGCTTTTCGATGTATTGCGCGTCCTCGGTTGCCTGCTTGGACTCGATATTCATGATCATCACGTCCGGCTGAAGCGCGATGGCCTGCTCGATGTCGAACGTGCCGTCCTTGAAACCGCCGAAGGTCGGGATCGTGGCCATCGAGGGGAATTTTTCCAGATAGACGGCGTAATTGTCGGGATCGGCCTGCGAGAAATCCTCGCGCCAGCCGACGATCCGCTTGAAGGGATTGTCGGTATCGAGCGCGGCAATCAGGTAGGTCTGCCGGCCTTCGCCGAGGATGACCTTCTCAACCGGCGTCTTCACCTCGACCTTGCGGCCGCTAATGTCGGTGACGGTTTCGGCGCGCGCGCCGAGGGTAAGCGGCATGAACGCTGCGAGGGCGACCGCGGCCGCAAATATCGACTTCAAAATCATTGTGCTCTCGTGATTTAGTTTGCCGCCACGGCTTAGAAAACATGAGTTGTGTAATCAAGAATTATCTTTTAGAGCAATTCCAATGTACGGCTTTGGGGGAGAGCGTTTCGGGCGATGACGGCTCACGCAAATTATTCGCTGCGCGACGAAATTCGGGACTATTGGTCCGACCGCGCCGAGACGTTCGACCTGCAGGTCGGCCACGAGATTTTTTCGGAGCGGGAGCGCGCCGCCTGGCATGCGCTCATAAGCAGGCATCTTGGACCCGGCGCAGGGCGGACATCTCTGGACCTCGCCTGTGGGACGGGCGTGATTTCGCATCTGATGCACGAGTTGGGATTTGTGGTGACGGGCCTCGACTGGTCGGAAGCCATGCTCGCCAAGGCGCGCGCCAAAGCGCAAAACCGCGGCGCCGATATCCGCTTCAGCGTAAGGGACGCTGAGCGGACATTCGAAGACAAGGCCAGCTATGACGTCATCGTCACCCGCCATCTCGTCTGGACGCTGGTGGATCCGAAGGCGGCCTTTGCCGAATGGTTCTCGCTACTGAAGCCCGGCGGCAAGCTGCTGGTCATCGACGGGGATTTTGTCAGCCGCAACTGGGCGACGAGATTGCGGGAGGTTTGGGAGAAGCTCACGGCAGGCAAGTCGCGGGTCGCAGACAATGAATGCACCGCCATGGCCGGACGCCACAAACGCATTCTCGCCCGCGTCCATTTCTCAGGCGGCGCACGGGCGGGAGAGATAAGGCGCTTGCTGGCCGAAGCCGGGTTCGATCAGCCCGTCGTCGACTGGAAACTGGGCGCGATCCATCGCGCTCAGGCTCGACAGATGAGTTGGCCTAAGGCGATCGAGCGAGCCATCCAACACCGCTTCGCGATCTGCGCGACGAAGCCGAAGTAAACTCCTCGGCGCTGCCAGCGTCGGTCGCACCATGCCTGCTTCGTTTGAAGCCGTCCGTCGCCTCAAAGGAGCGGGGCGACGGCACGACAACGAATAGCTGCCGGTCTGCTTTAGCTCAGATGACAGTGCCTTCGCGGCAGCGCAGATCAGCGACGGCATCGGCTGGGTTTGTGCGGGTACTAAGCGCATATTGGACGATGCACTCCTGACCGTAGTCAGTGTCGATCACCAGGGTCAGAGCCCCTGTTCGGGTATCGGAAATACGCGAGAATTCCAGTTTAAGTGCCGGGCCATCATCTTCCCAGGGGGCATGTTTTTCATCGAATTCGGGGCGCTTGTCCCAGATCAGAGAGCCCTAGCCAAGGATTGCTATCCGCGGGCGTTGCCCCAACTCAGACATGAGAAGCCTCCAGAGAATTTGCTACGAGCTGGCTGCGGTGCTTGATGGCCGCCACGGTCGAGGTCACAAGCTGATCGGGGAAGCTACCGGGCAGCGACCCGACAACAGCTTGTACTTGCCGATCGGCATTGGCTTCAATGTCTTCAAAAATCGCCCGCATCGCCGGAGTGCCGACACCAGCGATATCTGCCGTCTGCATGAAATGTCGTGGCACGATGTCACTGATGGCATAGTGGCGATTTGTTCCGACGGACATCGCAAGTTTGAATTTCTTGCGTTGAATTTGGCCCTGGTCGAGGCTCGGCTGCGCTGTCAGCACATCGTACAGCGGTGTCATGCGATAGCGTCCGCCGGGACCGAGGAAAATGCTGAAATTTTTTGCATGCCCATCGGTCGCGCCGAGCAGCCAGAATATGATGCTCGCACGCATGAACGTCGTGATGTCGGCATCAGGCGTGTCGCTGCCTTTGAGCAGATTGATGATCTCGCGCATACCGGGACCACCATCAGACTGGTACTTTTTTGTCGGCGGGATCGATAGCGCCTGGCAGATGTCTTCCTGCGGCAGTCGCAGCAGTCGCCCATCTCTTGCCCAAAGGCGATCGAAGCGTTCGACGATCAGTGTGCGGCGTTCCCCGAAATCGGCGATTTCAACGGGGGGTGTTGGGATACCAAACGAATGCAGCAGTCTGAGGCATAGATATTCGTTCTCGACGCTGTTGGAGAGGTCGATGCCATTGGGAAGCTGCCCGATCTGCGGTTTGAGGATGTGGGTGGTTGCCGTCGTTCCTGTCGGCTTGAACCATTGGCCGTCCTTACGCAGCAGCGCGGTTTTTTCCTGAGCGCCGGCGATCGAGATTCGGAAATCTTCGTCTTCGCCCATGCCGAGGGGTGCTGCCGCGAGATTCTTGATAATGTCGGTGATCTCGTCGTCAGTGATCGGTTTGCCGTCGGTGTCGCCGGCGGTCCCGGGCTCGACGCCATCAGGCAGAAACTGGAGTGCGCCGACGCAATCATGACCGAGGGCCGTCAGCAGGCTGAAGGCGTCTGTGCCGTCTGCGCCAACGCGTTCGGCGACGCGCTTTCGGATGAGGTCGCTGTCAGGCAGCAGGTTGTCGAACACATTGATGACGGGGGTGCCAATATACCGATCCTCGCGCAAGGGCAGCGACAGTGACACTGGGAACGTGCCGCGCCAGTTCAGCCAGTCGCGTCCGTATTGGAAGTCGATAGCACCTGTCGCCTCACGGCGCAGGACGCCGACATGGCGGCTGTTCAGAAAGACATTGAGAGGAGCGTGAGCGCGTTTCCGTGCCATCAGAACAGGTCCTCGATATCGGCGGCACTGCCTTGGGTGCGTGGCCGGACGACCAGTTCAAGGTTCAGAGCCGAAAGCGCTTCCATTAAAGTGCGCAGCTGGACAGCGGGCTCTCCGGCTTCCAGACGTGAGACAGTGCCCTGGCGCAGATGGATTTGTTCGCCTAGAGCCCCCTGGCTCAGCCGTGCCTGTTTTCGAGCGCGGCGCAGGATGGCGCCAAGCTGTTTTTCTGTGCGGGCGATCTGATCGGTCATAGCAATCCTCCACGCATCAATATACGCGAGGGCGTATAAACTGTCAATATACGCGTTCGCGTTTAAAATCTAGATATACGCGAAGGCGTATAAAAGGTGAAAATACGCGTTTGCGTATGGCGCTTCCAAAGCCGCCAGGTCTGAATTGGCGTGGCAGGCGAGCGGTTCAATAACTAGATAACGAAAACGCCTTTCACTCTGACGTGGCATTCTCATGAAAAAAATCGGGTTTCTGTCGTTCGGACACTGGGCGCCCTCGCCGCAATCGCAGACGCAATCAGCCTCCGACGCTCTGCTGCAATCCATCGAGCTTGCCGTTGCTGCCGAGGCGCTGGGCGCCGACGGGGCATATTTCCGTGTGCATCATTTCGCACGGCAACTCGGCTCGCCATTCCCGCTGTTGGCGGCAGTCGGCGCCAAGACCAGCCGCATCGAGATCGGCACAGCGGTGATCGACATGCGCTACGAGAACCCGCTCTATATGGCCGAGGACGCCGGTGCCGCCGACCTGATCGCCGGCGGGCGTCTGCAGCTGGGCATCAGCCGCGGCTCGCCCGAGCAGGTGATCGACGGCTGGCGCTACTTCGGCTATGCCCCGCAAGAGGGTGAGAGCGACGCCGACATGGCCCGGCGGCACACGGGAGTGCTGCTCGAAGTCTTGCGCGGCAAAGGCTTTGCCCAGCCGAACCCGCGGCCGATGTTTCCAAACGCGCCCGGCCTGCTTCGCGTCGAACCACACTCGGAGGGTTTGCGCGACAGGATCTGGTGGGGCGCCGCGACCAATGCCACCGCGGAATGGGCGGCGAAACTGGGAATGAACCTGCAGAGCTCCACGCTCAAATTCGACGAGGGCGGAAAGCCTTTTCACATTCAGCAGGCCGAACAGATCTGGGCCTTTCGTGCGGCCTGGAAAGCGGCCGGTCACGAACGCGAGCCGCGGGTGTCGGTGAGCCGTAGCATCTTCGCGCTGGTGGACGATCGCGACCGCGCCTATTTCGGTAGCAATGAGAGCGAGGATCATTTCGGCTACATCGAAGCGGACAGGCGCGCCGTGTTCGGCCGCACCTATGCCGCCGAGCCGGACGGCCTCATCGAGGAACTGAAGAAGGACGAGGCCGTTGCGGAGGCCGACACGCTGCTGCTCACCGTTCCCAACCAGCTCGGCGTCGATTACAACGCGCATGTCATCGAGGCGATCCTGACCCATGTCGCCCCGGCCCTGGGCTGGCGCTGACGCCTGCGGCCAAAGCCCCTGCCCTTCCGCGAATGCTTCATCGCCAGGACAGCTAGTCCTTCGGCAGCCGGCCGCTCGGATCGAACACGTTCACCTTGTGCGAAAGATCCGGACCCCAGTCCCACAGCACCAGGTTGCGGTCCTCCGTCTCGGCGCCCGGAGCAAAACTCGGAATCAGAATACCGGCAATGCCTTGAGGTCGCAGTCGGTCATAGATGGACCAGGACGCAGGACGCTCTCCCCCGCTGAGAGCCGTCGCCCAGGCGATGAGCTGCAAATGCCGGGCCCTCTTCCATATTGGCGATAGTTCAGTGCCTAGATCGGCACCGCTTCGACCAGATGGATTGCAGATGCAGTTTTCATCGTTCGCGTGAGCCGGAAGCCGGCTTTTTCCAACAACGCCGCAAGATCAGACTCGCTGCGGAGCTTTCCCCCGAAAATCATGAGCATGAGCATGTCGAAGCTCCGGCCGTAGAGGGACTCTACGCCCGGGTCGGCGATCAGCAGGGCGCCTTGTGGGGCGATGGCGGTGCGGACGTTCCGCAGCACCGCCATTGCCGTATCGTCGGTTTGGTCTACGAGAATGCGCTTCAGAATGTAGAGATCACCGCCACCCGGGACCTCACGAAGGAAGTCACCGCCGACGATCTTGCACCGATCAACGACGCGCGCCGCCAGCATCTCCTGCGCCTCGGTGGCCACGTGCGGCAGATCGAGCAGCGTTCCCCTAATGCCCGGATGGGCTTCGAGAATGCTCAGCAAAAGTCCGCCACGCCCGCCGCCGACGTCGACGACCGAAAGGTCCGGTGCGAATTCGTAGGCGTCGCAAATGGCTACGCGTTCCTGGCTGGACATCTCGCTCATGGCCTGATTCATGACTGCTCCCGCCGCTGGGTTCATGCGGAAGTACTCGTATATCCCATGGCCGTTCGTCTTCTCGAACGTGCTCTCGCCGGTGCGCATACTATGCAGCAGGCACGGCCACGAGGCGGCTAAGCACTCCTGCGCCATCAGCATGGCATAGTGGCGGACCGAGCGTGGCGCGCCAGTCTGAAGGAGCCGCCCCTTGCTGGTGTTGACGAACATGCCGGGCGTCGGTTCTTCCAGAATACCGAGGCTGGCCAGAACGCGCATCAGACGCAGCAGCGCGCCTTGATTTGTCTTCGTTGTCGCGGCGATTTCCGCGACCGACCGGGGGCCGTGCTTGAGCAGGTCGGCAATGCCTAGTTCTGCAGCGACGCCAAGTACGTGGGTTTTCGCTACGCCGAGTGTCATCGCCAGGACGTCTTGCACGTCGGAAATGTCGGCAAGGGTGTTCGACATGTCATGTTTCATCGTGAGCCACTTTGTTTGCATTGAAGTGGAAACTCTCGCGGCCAGGTGAGCCTTTTGTCTATGGCGGTTGTCCATTTGAAAACAACAGAACTGGCCGGCCTCATTCCCGGCTGAAACGACGCGGGTCGAACGGGAGGTCGGCGAGTTGGGTCAGCGACATCACCTCGAGATCTGGATGCGAGAGTGGGTCGCGCAACCACTGACGCCATCTTGCAGCGTCGTCCCCGCACGCCTTGACGGGAGGTGGGAATGAATGAGGACTGAGAGCGTCTTCGTGGACGAATCTCCATTCCACGTGCACTCTTCGGATTTTCCAGATCATCTGGCTCCTCCTCTGCTCAGAAGTCATTTGCGGCTCGGCTCGTGCGTTCGCTTGGATCAGGACACTGCGCGCCCCTGGAAAGAGGCAGCACAAAGGCGTTTGCGCCAAGGCACGGCCGGGCAACCTCGCCGCCGCGAGACTTGAGTTGTGGCGGCCATGACAAACGCATGTCGAATACTGCCACCAAACGGAACGTCGGGTTCCTTCCTGCGCTGCGTAGACTTGGAGAACTGCCGTGGATCAACAGGCCATCGCAGCGTCGTTTCGTTTATCGCTTCGAAAGGTCGTGGCGTTTTTCACCGTGCGCGATCACCATGTTTGTTGATGCTACCGAACCCGGCTCGTCGAGTCGTGGGCAGAAGCGAACGCGATTATGGACTCGCGCGAAAACGTGATTTTTTACTGGAAAGTTGTATTTCTCGTCGATAAGTTGCAATTCTCGCACAAATCGGGAAGCATAGAGAGGGTTTAAATGGCCTCCTCAGCCGCCGAGTTTGCGTCAATCTGCTTTTCAACCGAGGGGTTGCCAGAGCCGGACCGCTTCGAGTTTTGGCGCGAAGTGCTCGGGCGCGCGATTACGAAATTCGAGATTGACCCCGTGCCGGACAGCTCGCCTGACGCAAGCATCACGCTGCGTGCGCTGCCCGGTGTTGACATTGCCAGTGGAGCAGCTGCCGGCATGCAGTACAGGCGCACACCGGCGCTGATCGACAGCGACGACATCGTTCTGTTTGTGGCTTTATCCGGCGCCCAAACGGTCGACCAAATCGGCCGCGAGTGCACGATCAGTGCGGGCGAGGCCGCAGTGTTTGCATGTGCTGAGCCGGGCCTTGCAATTCCTCGTGAACGTCAACACCGGCTCGCCTTTCGCACCCCGCACGATGTGCTCGCCCCGATGGTCGGCAACGTGGAGGACGCGATCTGCAAACCCATTCCGTCGACAGTCGATTCCTTGCGATTGCTCGTCAGCTACGCTGCCACACTTGAGGATGTGGACCAGCCCTTAACGCCAGCGGTTGCGAACCTTGCGGCAACCCATATCCAAGACCTCGTCGCGCTGGCGATCGGCGCGACCCGGGATGCCGCGGCGATCACCGAAGGTCGCGGCCTGCGTGCAGCACGGCTCAAGGCTGTCAAGGCCGATATCGTCAGCAATCTCGGCTGCCACGACCTCACCGTCGGCGCCGTGGCGCTGCGCCATGGCGTCACGCCACGCTGCGTTCAAAAGCTGTTCGAGACCGAGGGGAGGACGTTTTCCTCCTTCGTGCTCGATCAGCGTCTCGCGCGCGCCCGTCGGCTCCTCAGTGATCCACGTTACGCCGACTGGACGATCAGCTCGATCGCATTCGAAGCCGGCTTCGGGGATCTCTCCTACTTTCATCGCGCCTTCCGGCGGCTCTACGGCGCGACACCCTCCGATATCCGCCAGGGGACGCTCGGCTTTTAACAGCCAATGAGTGTTTGGGCATGTCGCCCGCGAAGCCTCTGAGGGACCTGAAGTTCGACCATACGCCGATGCTGTTGGCCGATTCGGGCGTCCCGCGGCGGTGTGCCAGCCCAGGACTGGGCACTGCTGGCTACTTTGGTCCATCGCCGCGAAGGCGCTGATGGCGCGATTGGCGCATCGGCACCCTGATCCTCAAGTCAAGAGGTGTCAGCCTAGGTTGGCGCAGATGCGCCACCGAGGATCATTCTTGTGGTTGCGTCCTGCAAGATCATTTCCGATGCCTTCTCCGCGATCATCACCACTGGAGAGTTGGTGTTGCCGGAAACGATCGTCGGCATAATCGAAGCATCGACGATGCGCAGGCCTGAAATGCCGTGCACCCGCAGCCGGCCGTCGACAACCGCCATCGGGTCTGCGCCCATCTTGCAGGTGCCAACCGGGTGGAAAATCGTCGTGCCGATATCGCCAGCCTTGCGGACGAGATCTTCATCGCCTTCATATTGTGCGCCGGGCAGCATTTCCTCAGGCGCGAAACGGGCAACGGCGCGCGCCTTCATCAAGCGGCGGACATGGCGGAGCGATGCTACAGCCACCGTCCGGTCTCCCTCGGTAGACAAATAGTTCGGCCGGATCTTCGGGGCAGTCTGCAGATCGGGCGTCTCTATGTGGACAGTGCCGCGGCTTTCCGGTCTGAGGTTGCAGACCGAAACCGTGACCGCGGGGAAGCGATGCAGCGGCTCGCCCAGCCGGTCGGTGCTCAATGGCTGAACATGGTATTCGAGATCGGGCGTCTCCAGGCGTGGGTCGCTTCTGGCGAAGATGCCAAGCTGGCTCGGCGCCATCGACAGCGGTCCGGTGCGACGGACGGCGTATTCGACGCCCATGGCCGCGCGGCTGAGCAGATTGTGGTAGCGCTGGTTTAGCGTCGAGGCATTGGCGACCTTGAAGACAGTGCGGATCTGCAGATGATCCTGCAGGTTCTCGCCGACGCCACCCAATGCGTGGCGAACCGGGATTCCTGCTGAGCCAAGCACGGCAGGTCGGCCGACGCCGGAAAGCTCGAGCAGCTTCGGCGAATTGATCGCGCCAGCAGCAAGTATCGTCTCGCCTGCCCGCGCACGATGCAACTGACCGCCCATGCGGAAGACAACGCCGGTGACGCAAGCTCCGTCGAAATTTAGGTTCTCGGTCTCGGCGCCGGTCACGACGCGCAAATTCGGCCGCCGAAGCACGCTCCGCAGGAACGCTTTCGAGGTATTCCAGCGCACGCCCTTCCTCTGGTTGACCTCGAAATAGCCCGACCCTTCGTTGGTCCCGCCGTTGAAATCCTCGGTCCGGGGGATGCCGAGTTCCTCGGCAGCGTCGCGGAAGGCATCCAGGATTGGCCAGGACAGGCGTTGGCGCTCGACGCGCCATTCGCCACCGGCGCCGTGAAGGTCGCTCGCACCGCCAAAATGGTCCTCGGACTTGCGGAAATATGGAAGCACGTCATCCCAGCCCCAACCAAGATTTCCGGCTTGCCGCCAGCCGTCATAGTCGGCCGCCTGGCCGCGCATGTAGATCATGCCGTTGATCGACGAGCAGCCGCCCAGAAGCTTGCCGCGCGGATAGTTAAGCGCACGACCGTTCAGCCCGGCTTCAGGCTCGGTCTTCATCAGCCAATCGGTGCGCGGGTTGCCCATGCAATAGAGATAGCCGATGGGAATGTTGACCCAGTGGTAGCGGTCACTGCCGCCGGCCTCCAGAAGCAGCACGCGCATGCCTGGATTGGCCGACAGTCTGTTGGCCAGCACGCAGCCGGCTGAACCCGCGCCGACGATGATGAAGTCGTATTGTCCAAAATCGGCAACGGTCTGTGTCAATTTGAGGTCCGTTCGCTTGCCATCCTGTCCCATAGCGGACCCATGGCCTGGTTGATCTCGCCATACAGACGATAGCGCTGCTCATAGAACGGTGCGATCTCGCTATTGGGCTTGTAGAAGCGGTCGGGCGCGGTCATCGCGGCGACGCCCGCAGAGAAGTCGGCAAACAAGCCGACGCCGGTCCCGGCTGCAATTGCAGCTCCCAGCGCACCAGTCTCGCGGCTGCGCGCCACGGTCACCGGCACTTTCAGCACATCGGCAAATATCTGCGGCCAGATGGCGCTGCGCGAGCCGCCGCCCGAAAGAACCGCCTGGCTGACAGTGGCTCCCGCTCGACGCAGCGTCTCGACATGGCGCCGATGTTCGAAGACGACACCCTCGAACAGTGCGCGCAGCATATGCGCCCGCGTGTGCCAGCCGGCGATGCCGTAGAAACCTGCACGCGCCTTGCCATTCTGCTGCGAGCCGTAAAGGAATGGGTGGTAGATCGGCATGTCTCCCGCGGGATCGACGGAAGCAACAAGCTCGCTGCATATCTCGAATGGCGATGCGCCTGCCGGCGCATGCTCGAAGAACTCACGCACGATCCACTCGAGATTTGCGGCCGAAGTGGCGCTCGATTCGATGGCGAGGTAGCGCACCGGATCGAATGTCGACAGCATGAAGATCGACGGATCGCGGATCGGCTCTTCGGTGATAACCTGGTTGATGCTCCAGGTGCCGGCAATGATGGAGGCGGCGCCGGTGCTGGTGACACCCGAACCGATGGCGCTGGCGACGACGTCGAACAGGCCAGCCACCACGGGCGTGCCCGCCCGAAGGCCGGTGGCGGCGGCGACATCGCGCGTGATATGGCCGGCGATGTCGGAGGCTTCCAGCATGTTCGGCAGCAGTTCCATGCAATCGTCGAGACCGTAGGCGGCCAGCAACTCACGCTCGTAGCGTCGGCCGGGTATGTGCAAAAGCCCGCAGCCCGACATATCCGAGGTCTCGGTTGAGCGCGCGCCGGTGAGGCGGTTGACGACAAAATCCTTGCACAGGAAGACGGTGCCTATTCGGGCAAAAAGCGCCGGGTCATGGCGCTTGAGCCACGCCAGCAGAGTCGGCGTCTGCGCCGCCCAGGGCCGTTGCAGGCAGTGGACATAGGTCCGGTCGCCAACGCCTGCGGCGGCCCATTCGCTCACGAAGCCGACGCCGCGCGTGTCGAGCGACTGGATGCCGAGCAGCGGGTCGCCGCTGCGGTCTAGCGCATAAAGCCCGTTGCCGTGGCCGGCGCAGCCGATCACGGCGATGTCGCGGGGGTCGATGCCCGACTGGTCGAGACACTGGCGGATGACCTCGACGGCGCTGCGCCACAGTTCGCCGAGGTCCCGCTCGACATGGCCGGGCTTTGGCATGCAGGAGCGGCCGTCCCGAGCGGCGAGCGCGAGCTCGCGACCGTCGGTGTCGAAGATGATGGCCTTGATGACGGTGTTGCCCGCATCAAGACCCAGAATGTATTGCTGCATTAAGCTCCTCCCAAGCGCCAGGATTATTCTTGTTGGTAGAGCTCCCAGGCCGCCGCGCCGTCCGCATTCTCATGGATGATCGCCATCAATCCTCTCACGACGGCCCGAGGGTTGGAATGCTGGTATATGTTGCGGCCATAGACCATGCCTGCCGCGCCCTGCGCCATCAGCGCCGCCGACTTGTCGAAGACGGCGCGCAAATCCTCCCTGCCCCCACCGCGCACAAGGACAGGACAGCGCGCCGCCGCCACGACCCGGTGGAAGTCGTTCGGATCGGAGGTCGGGTCCGCCTTGATGATGTCGGCGCCCATCTCGCTGGCGAGCCGGGTCAGGGTGACGATCTTTTCGGGGTCGCCGTCGACCATGTAGCCTCCGCGCTCCGAGTTGGGCAGCATTGCCAGCGGCTCGATCATCAGCGGCAGGCCGTATTTTTCGCAGTCGGCGCGAACGCGGGCAATGTTGTGGACGCATTGCCGGAAGAGATCCGGCTCATCGGGCAGCATGAACAGATTGACGACCACGCAGGCCGCGTCCATCTCGAGCGCGCCGATCAGTGGCTCGGCTTCGTTCTGCAGGATGGCCCACATCGAGCGATGGCGGTTTTTGTTATATGGATTTCCCATGTCTATGCGCATGACCAATGCTGGCTTGTCCTTGCCGGGCAAGGACTGCAGCAGATCGGCCTGACCATAATTCATCTGAATGGCGTCCGGTCCCGCGGCGACCAGCTGAGCGACGACGCCGGCCATATCCTCTAGCCCTTCGAGGAACGACGGCTCGTTGCACACGCCATGGTCGATTGCGACGTCGAGACAGCGCGCTCCGCCGAACAAGCGGTTCATGCGGACTTTCTTGTTGATGCGCATTCGGCGCTCCTTCCGTGGTCTTTTTGGGATAGCTGGTCGAGATCGACGCCGTGCCGGCGTTGCAAGAGGGCAAGGAAATCGGTCCGCTCGAACGCCTTGCGCGTGGCGTCCCAGTTCTTTTCGACAGCGAGAATGTCGAGAACCGCATCGAGAAGATCGGCCGAGAGCGCACCGGTGATGGCGATTGTCGTGCGGCGGAGCAGCAGATCCTCCAACTGCTCGACATATTCATTGGCGATGAGATATCGAACCTCCCGGGCCGAGTAGTCGCTGCCGGGCAAGAGCTCGTCCTGTCCCGCTGCCATATGGGCGGCGATGGCATCCGCCGCGGTACCGTAGCGCTCGAAAAGGCTGCGCATGCGCTCAAGCGACAGGCCGTGCGCCGTCGCGCGTTCTGCGCACCATTTTGCGGGGGCAATGGGAAAATCCCGGCCGCCGCCGATCGGCATGTTTTCGGTGCCGACGATGCGCTGCCGGCGCAATCGCTCGAGCACGATATCGGCTGCCAGTTCGCCGAACGATCGGAAGGTCGTCCATTTTCCGCCGATCATGCAGAGCGTCGGCGGCACTATACCGGCACCCTCGACAAGCTCGCAGAAATGATCGCGGGGGATGCGCCCGGTAAAACTGTCTTGGCTTATCGGCAGCGGCCTCACTCCGGTGAACTGAAAAACGATATCGGTATCGGCGATCTCGATCCCAGGAAACACGAAGGACAGGGACTGCAGAATGTATTGCCGCTCGTCGTCCATGCAGCGTGCCTGGTCGGGATCGTCGACACGGATATCCGTCGAGCCGACCAGCACGTTGCCGAGATAGGGAAACAGGATGCAGATCCGGCCGTCCTCGTTCTCGTAGTAGATCATGTGACCGTCGAGCGCGCCATGAAGCTCGCGATTGTCGACGATCAGATGCGAACCTTTGGTGCCGCCCATAAGCTTCGGCGCAACGGCTCCGATCGCCGAATTGGTCAAGTCGATCCAGCCGCCTGTGGCGTTGACTACGAGCCGCGGCTTCACGGCTACAGTTTCGCCGGACAATCCGTCGTTAAGCATCAGGCTCGCGTCACCGAGCGATACGCGTGCATAGTTGAGCGCCCGAGCGGACGGCTTTTCCTTCATGGTATCGCACAGCATCTCGGTACCCAGCCGCTCGGGGTGGCTGACCCAGGCATCATAGTATGTCGCAGAATTGCGAATAGCAGGATTGATTGCAGGCCAGACCTTGAGTGTCTCAGCGCGGCTCCTGAATTTGTGCGTAGGAACGACACGCCGTGCGGCGGTGAAGAAGTCATACATCGCCAAGCCGGTCTTGATGACCAATGCGCCGCGCCGGCCAGGACGACGGCTTAGCCCAAGGAAGCGAACTGCGCCATTTGCCATGCCTGAGAACAGGTCGAAGATAGGCACCGTGGTTGGCAGTGGCGCAACGTAGTGCGGCGCGTTCTTCAACAGCCGATCGCGTTCGAGCAGAGATTCGCGGACCAGTTTGAACTCACCGTTTTCAAGATAGCGCAAGCCGCCATGAACCATGCGCGAGAGGGCTGCGCTGGCGCCGGAACAGTAATCGCCCTTTTCCGCAAGCAGCACATCGACGCCCTGCAAAGCGAGTTCGCGAAACACGCTGATGCCGTTAATGCCGCCGCCTATGACGAGCACGTCAACATCGGGATTGTCGCGCAAGCCGACGATCGTCTGGATGCGATTCATCTCAGGATGCGCTTTCGATCACGCATCTATCGCCACGAGATGCCCGGCCACCGCCGCATCGACGGCCGTCAGTTCCGCGGCGCTCAGCGAAATCTCCCCTGCCCTGGCATTGTCGACCGCCTGCTTCGCGTTTCGTGCTCCACACAACGCGAAGGTGATGCCGGGCTGCGCCAGCGTCCAGGCGATGACGATCTGCGCCATGCTTGCCTGGTGGGCCTCCGCGACTGGGGTCAGGGCATGCTTCAAAGCGGCTATCTTGCGCCGGTTGGCCTGAGAGAAGCGCGGATTGTCTTTGCGCTGGTCGTCGCCGCTGAACTCACGTGCCGGATCGATCGCACCCGAAAGCAGGCCGAGCGCAAGCGACGAGTAACTGAGCGTAGCCACTCGATGCCGGCGCGCGATCGGCAGCAATGTCTGCTCAATCTCGCGATCCAGCATCGAATATCTCTCCTGGATCGCGTCGAGCTGGCCAGCTTCTACATACTGCTGCAGCTCGGCGGCGTTGAGATTGCTTGCGCCGATGGCGCGGATCTTGCCAGCTGATTTGAGGCGTTCGAGCGCTTCCATTGTCTCGGCAATGGGGGTCGTCGGGTCCTGCCAATGAGTGATGTAGAGATCGATATAATCGGTGCCGAGCCGCCGTAGGCTCTGCTCCACTTCATAAGCGATGCCGTCGGCGCCCAGATATCGGTTCACGGGCTTTCCGTCCTGATCGAAGAAGTGGTTGCCCTTTTTCGAATGCCAGTTCAGGCCACATTTGGTGGCGATGACCGCGCGATCGCGCCGGCCCTTGATGGCCTTGCCGACGATCTCCTCGCTGCGGCCGAGACCGTAAGCCGGCGCGGTGTCGATCAGCGAGACGCCGGCTTCGATGGACGCCTGGATCGCAGCGATCGATTCTGCTTCATCGGTGCCACCCCACATCCAGCCGCCGATGGCCCAGGTGCCGAGCCCGACCGCCGAAGTGACAACGCCGGACTTGCCGATTGAGCGGGTGATCTGTCGAGAATTCATGCTGCATTTCCTTCGGCGAGCTCGAGGATCTTCAAGCCGGTGGTTTCGTCGGTGACGAGGGTATCGAGGTGAGTGCCGCGCATGGCACTGAGGATCGGGACCACCTTGCTTGCGCCGCTGGCGACCCCGATCGACTGCGGAATGGTCGCGAATTCCTCGAGCGTCAGCGAAACGAGCGAGTGGTTGAGGCGGTAGTCCGCGAGCTCGCCGTTGCCGTCTATGAGATGGGCGAGCAGCTCGCCCGCCGCGCCCGAGCGTTCAATGGCCAGCCGGTCGGCGCTCGAGGACGGGTGCAGATCGTAATAGCTCGAATCGTCGGTCAGGATGGAGCCGATGCCGACAACCGCAAGCGTTGCCTCCCGCGCCTTGCTGAAGACGTCCGAAACGGCCCGGACGCCCATCAACATGTCGCGTTGGGCCGGGCTGTCGGCAAACAGCGGCGCGTGAATCTGATAGGCGCGCCCGCCGAGCCTGTCGGCCATCAGCGACGCGACATGATTGACGTCGGTGTAATGCTTGCCCTGGACCAGGCCGGTCGCGGGCACGACCTCGACGTCGTAGCTGCGGTTCGGCTTGAGGCCGGCGACGACGGCACTCACTCCCTTGCCCCCGGTAATGGAAATCGTATCGCCGTCCTTGATCGTCTCGAGCACCAGCCGGGCCGCGGCCTCGCCGACGCGCTGGAGCGCAGTCTGCGGATTGTCCGAGACGGAAGGGACGACGACGGCCCTTTGAATGCCACCTATCGCCACAAGTCGCGCTTCGATGTCGACCAGTTGCTCGATCGGCGACTTGATCTTGATCTCGACAAGCCCGAGTTGATGACCGCGCTTGATCAGCCGGTTGACGGTCGCATGCGAGATGCCGAGCTCCTTGGCGATTTCAGCCTGCGTCTTGCCTTCCATGTAATGAAGCACAAGCGCCTGATACATCTGGCGGACGATTGTGATGTCGTCCCGCGAATTGGTTGGTGACATGATGGATGCTCAACTCTTGCGCTGCTGCTCAGGATTTCCTGCTGTGCAGGAAATGGTCGATCGATACCGCCGCGAGCAGGATGCATCCCTTGATCATGTCCTGCCAATAGACGGAGACGTCGAGCAGGATCAGCGAGCTTGTGACGACGGAGAGCAGCGCCATGCCCAGTATGGCGCCGAAGATGGTGCCCGAGCCGCCATTGAGCGACGCCCCGCCGATCACGGCCGCTGCGATGATGTTAAGCTCCATGCCAGCGCCGAAGGTCGGGGTCGCAGCGCCAAACCGCGACATGTAGATGACGCCGGCAAAGCCCGCGAGGGTCGAGCAGAGGACCGTGACCCAGAATTTGACCTGCTTGGTCTTGATGCCCGAAAACTGAGCCGCCTTCTCGTTGCTGCCGGTATAGAAGACCTTGCGGAACGCGGTGGCGCGCCGAAGCAGGAAATCGAAGATGGCCACGACCACGACAAAGATGACGATGACATAAGGCACGTTGCCGAAGCTGCCCTGGCCGATCGCCTTGAACCCGGGCGGCAGGGTGAACAGCGAAAGCGGGGTTCCCTTGGTGATGACAAGGCAAAGACCGCGCACGATGACCATCGCCGCCAGCGACGTGATGAAGTGATTGAGCCCGATGACGGTCACGAAGAAGCCCATCGCTGCGCCGATCAGCGCGCTGGCGCCTATGCCAATGAGGCTCGCGGTCCACGGGTCCAGTCCCATCAGGAAGAGAGCGCCTGACACGACCATGGAGAAGCAGACCACCGACCCGACGGAAAGATCGATGCCGCCGACAATGAGGAGTATCGTCATGCCGACCACGACGATGCCTTCAATGGAGAAGCTCATCAGCATGGCCCGGAAATTTCCCCAGGTCAGGAAATGCGGCGAGGCAAATGTCATGGCGACGCACAGCGCCAGCATGATTGCGATCAGCCCCGCCTCGCGCATTGACCCCAGACGCAGCCAGTTGCGCCCGCCAAGCCCCGGGGCGCTCGCCTTGATTTCAGCGTCCATGAGGGTTCCTCCGGTCTGTCTAAGCGACATTGTGAGCCTGCCTTGCGTTTGATCGTTGCTGCCGGACACCCGAAGCCAGCAGCATGATCGCCTCTTCGGTCAATTCGTCCGCCCCTAATTCGCCGACGATGACCCCTTCGTGCACGACAAGCACCCGGTCACTGAGCCCGATCAATTCCGGAAGCTCGGATGAAATCACGATGACGCCGACGCCTCGCTCGGCAAGGTCGCGAAGCAGGCGATGGATTTCCACTTTGGCGCCGACATCGACCCCGCGTGTGGGCTCGTCCAGAATGACCACTTTGGGGCCAACCGAAAGAAGCCTGGCGATGGCTACTTTCTGCTGATTACCACCGCTAAGCGTCGACACCTGTGTCTCGATGCCGCCCATGCGCACACCGTGGCGCTCCACCAGCTCGGTGGCCTGCTTTGCCTCGGCGCGGCGGTCGAGCAGCCCAAGGGGGGTGGTGAGTTTCCGAAGGTCCAGCGCGGAGATGTTCGACGCAATCGACAGGTCCAGGAACAGGCCCGACGCCTTGCGGTCCTCGGAGAGATAGACCAGGCCCGCGCGCACTGCATCGCTGTAGGTCCTGATGCTGACCGGCTCGCCATTGAGTTCGATAGATCCCGACACTTTCGGGCGCAAGCCGCAAACGGTCTGAACCATCTCGCTGCGGCCGGCGCCAATCAATCCGCCGATGCCAAGAATTTCGCCTGCGCGAAGCGCGAAGCTGACGCCGTCCGAACCCTCTCGATAGGAGAGGTTCCCGACCGACAGCACAGGACGATCGCCGCGCCGTTCAGGCGAGAGCTTTTGCGGATAGAGCTGCGTGATTTCGCGCCCGACCATCTTGCGCACGACATCATTGGGAGTGACCGAAGCGATAGAATCGGTCGCTACATATCTGCCGTCACGAAAGACCGTGACGCGGTCGCACAGGCTGAAGATCTCGGCCATGCGGTGGCTGATGTAGATGATTGAAATTCCGCGCGCCTTGAGATCGCGTATGATTGCGAAAAGGCGCCGCGCCTCGAAATCGGTCAGGGCGGCTGTCGGCTCGTCGAGCATCAGCACCCGGCATTCGAGCGTCAACGCCTTGGCGATTTCCACAAGTTGCTGGTTGGAAATCGAAAGCTCGGCGACCGGCGTCTCGACCGGGATCGGCGCCAGCAGGTCCATTATCTTTTGCGCATCGGCGTAGAGCCGACGAAAATTCATCAGGGGCGCGCGCCGGTTGTTGATCGCCGCCATGAGAATATTCTCGGCGACCGTAGCATCCTGGCAGAGCGCGATTTCCTGATGGACGAGCCCTATGCCAAGCCGCTGCGCGGCGGATGGCGATGCGATGGTGATGTCCTTGCCTTCGAGATGAATGGTGCCTTCGTCGGGTTGCACAATGCCGGCGATGATATTCATCAGCGTGGACTTGCCCGCGCCATTCTCGCCGCACAGCGCGTGAATTTCGCCCCGCTGCAGCGTGAAATCGACCCCGGTCAGCGCTTTGATGGCGCCGAAGGATTTCGAGATGTCGCGGATTTCAAGAATGGCGGCGGCAGTCACCCCGTCCCCCTGCAGCGTTGATATTGACGACAATGGCCCGGTCGACGGGGCGCGAGCGCGCCCCGTCCGGTTCGAGCATTCCGAAAGAGCTCCGAGAGCGGCGGGCCCTATTCCTCGATGCCCTTGGTGCCGCGCCGCTTGAGATAGGCGTCCCAATAGAAATCATCGGCATTTTCCGCAGTGACGATGGAAAAGCCGTTGTCGACGAAAGGCACGCCCATGCCGTTGAATCCCGACCGCCGAGCGTCGTTCATCGGATCGATCAGCTCAGGATGCTTGGCCAGCCACAGCAGCATGAACCCCATGTAGCCCTGCATGCCCTGGTTCGGGTTGACCGAGCCAAAGATTTCGCCGGCCTTGATCATATCGAGGATCTTGGCGTTGACGTCGGCCAGCATAACCCGGATCTTGCCGCCCCCCTCCTTCGCGGCCTGCGCCGCGCCGATTGCCGAGTTGGCTTCCGGCATGAACACTGCGCCCAGTTCGGGATGCGCCTGAGCAAGGCTGAGCACGGCCTGATAGGCTTTCGTCGCATCCTGGTTCGACGCCGCGCGGCCGACGAGCTTCATCTCAGGCCATTTGGCTTCCATGCGGCCGATGAAAGCGGCGATGCGCTTGTCGTGATTATCCTGTCCGGGGTTTTCGAGGACCGCGTATTCACCCTTGCCGTCCATCGCCTTGGCAACTGCATCAGCAGCATAGGTACCTTCGGCGAGATTGTCGGAGGTGATGTAGGACACTCGTTTGGAGTTGGGCGAATCTGCGGCGAATGTGACTACCGCCGTTCCCTGGTCGATAGCCCGATTGATCGGCTCGATGAATGGATCGGAGTTCATCGGATGCACCAGGATACCAGCCGGCTTCTGAGCCAGCGCCTGGTCGAATGTCGCTATCTGCTTGTTCACGTCGTACTCGGGCGTTCCGGTGTATTCGGTCTCGCAACCGAACTGCTGTCCGGCCTGCTTGAACATCTCGTAGACCGGGAACCAATATTCGACGCCGGACACCATGACGTTCATGACGTATTTTTCACCCGGCTCGCATTTGAACGGGTTGGCGGCCTGGGCCGCGGCGTGGCTTGCCCCCAACACAGTGGTGGCTGCTGCCGAAATGGCGAGCATGCTCAAAAATTTGCGCAAGAATCCTCCCTCGGCCGAAGCCTGGTCAATTGGACGGTCGGACACTTACGTGCCGCCGCTTGTGGTTGCTGACACCGAACCTCCTCCCGAGGCCCAGCGATTTATCATTCGCAGGAGTTCACTCAGCTGTCAATAAAATTCATATGCAGAAATATATTTCATACGCACATCCGCCGAGCGAGACACCACGCTCGCTATCGCAGCGGGTGACCTCGTGCATGTGGACCGGCGCCGGAGCATGACCCTAGCTCGGCTTTCCACTATGCTGTTGATATTGCAGTCATTATTGATTTGTGTCGGAGGTCACCAACCTCAAGGTCGCATTGCGCCATCTCAAAGTCCGCATGCTGCCGCTATCTATGAGTTCCGCGAAACAGTCCGGCGGGCGTGAGTTGCAGCCTGCTTCGTACGCTGGCGCTCGAGCCGCGCCTCGCCCCATTTCGAAAGCATCTCCACAATAGGCCGGAGACTTTCACCTTCCTGGCTGACGCGGTACTCCACCCGCGGTGGAACTACGGCATAGACCGTCCTGCTGACCAGGCCTGCCTCCTCCAGATCCCGAAGTTGCTTGGTGAGAAGCCGTGCGGTGATATCGGGTACACGGCGATGCAGCTCGTTGAAGCGCAAGCAGCCGGCGTCGAGCAGATGAAATAGCACGACGCCCTTCCAACGCCCGTCGATAAGGTCGAGCGTAACCTCCACCGGGCACCCCGGCACATCAACATAGTGCTTTACCTTCATTCCCGACGGTTCCCTTTTGGGAAGCTAATACGCCAAACAGCCGTATTGGCAAAGTCTGTCGCAATGGCAATTTGCTCGGTGTTTCAGCATCGAAAAGGAATTCCCATGCAGGCTATCGGCTACCGTCCAGGCTCCGCCTTGTCCGACCCTCAATGCTTCGTAGAGATCAGCAAAGAGTATCCCAAGCCGCGCCCGCGCGATCTCTTGGTCTCGGTACGCGCGGTCTCTGTCAATCCGGTCGATACCAAGATCCGCAACGGCCAGGTTTTCCTAGGCGAAGAGATCGACGTCCTCGGCTGGGATGTTGCAGGGGTCGTTGTCGATGTTGGTGCCGACGTCACGCTCTTTCGCCCAGGCGATGAAGTCTTCTATTCGGGCAATCTCAATCGGCCCGGTGCCAATGCGGAATTGCACGCGGTAGACGAACGTCTCGTGGGTCGCAAGCCGGCCCGGCTCACATTCATGCAGGCGGCAGCGCTGCCTCTTACGTCGCTGACGGCCTGGGAGCTACTGTTCGACCGCCTCGACGTTACGCCCGGAAGGCTGCACGATGGCGGCACGCTGCTGATCATCGGCGGGGCGGGCGGTGTCGGCTCGATGCTGATCCAGCTGGCGCGACGCCTCACCGGCCTGACCGTCATCGCGACCGCCTCACGGCCCGAGAGCCGGGAGTGGTGCCTGTCGCTCGGGGCGCACCATGTCATCGATCATTCGCGATCGATGATCGAGGAGCTTGCCGCTACAGGCGCTTCGGCAATCACCCACATCGCAGCCCTCAACCAGACAGAGCAGCATTGGGCTGCGATCGCAGCGATCATTGCCCCCTACGGCAAGGTCGGAGTCATTACCAACCATGCAATCCTTGATGCGACGCCGCTTCGGTCGAAAAGCGCTTCGTTGCATTGGGAGGACGTGGTGACGCGACCTCATTCTGGCGGTGCCGACATGGTCGCTCATCACAGGATTCTCGAAGAGGTCTCGGCGCTCGCTGACTCCGGTGTCCTGCGCTCCACAGTGACGACCGACCTTGGAAAGCTCACGCCCAGCAGTCTTCTGGAGGCGCATCGGCTTGTTGAGGGCGGCCGCATGTTGGGAAAAGTCGTCTTAGAGGGATTGTCGACCGAAATGGGGGCGCGCCACTACCCGCGACGATGACGGCGAGGGCTGATGATCGCAGGCCAATTGCTGTCTTGCATTTCCAGTTCGTAAGGGCCGCTTTCCGGTCAGCCCTCGATGGAACGCGACACCGGCTTTCGCATGCCACAAGCCTGTCCGCCTCGGCGTGACCCAAAGACGGACAGGCTCAGCCCGGCTTACGGCCGGATGTTGTGGTTGACGCGGAAGAGGTTCGCCGGATCGTATTTGCGCTTAACCGAGACGAGCCGCTCATAGTTGGCACCGTAGGCGGCGCGCACGCGCGCTTCACCTTCATCATCCATCATGAAGTTGATGTAGGCGCCGCCATGCGGGTTGTGCTTGTGCACCGCGGCCCAATACTCGCTTGCCCAGCGCCTCAGCTCCGACGCCTTCGTCGGGTCGGGATCGATGCCCGCGATAACCATGGACCAACGCGCTCGCCGCGCCCCCCAGGCGGTGGCGTCCGGAGCCACGTCCTGAACCGCTCCGTCGATGGGGTAGAGATGCATCAGCGACAGCTCGCTCGGGGTCTTCGAGCCGTGCTCGGCATGGGCAGCGATGGCCGCATCGGACAGCTCGTCGACATAATCGCCCTTCCAGTACCACTGCAAGCCCTTCGGCAGCAGCGGATCAAACAGCGCCTGCAGATCGACGAAGGGCATCTGCACCATACCGTCCATCAAAGGCTTGGGAAGCGCGTCGCGCACGGGCTGCATCGCCCGGATGCCGTCCTCCTCTGCGCCGTTGTAGCAACTGATCAGCGCGCATATGCGCCTTCCCCAGATCTCGCGCGGGAAAGGGTCGCAGGAGGGCACCGTCTTGATGCCGAAGAACATCCCGAGCTCTCGCGGCGCTCCGGGCAGGAAGTCGCGGTACCAGCGCATGATCTCCGCGGCATCTGCGATGTCGAAGAAGATCGGCCCGGCATAGACATCCTTCGCCGGATGCGCCTGAAATATGAAGCGCGTCACAACGCCGAAGTTGCCGCCGCCGCCGCGCAGCGCCCAGAACAGCTCCGGGTGTTCGTCCTCACTTGCCGTCACGACGCTGCCGTCGGCCAGCACGACCTCGGCCGCAAGCAGATTGTCAATGGTGAGGCCGTGTTTGCGCGTGAGATGGCCGGTGCCGCCTCCCAGCGTCAGTCCGGCGACGCCTGTGGTCGCGACGATGCCCGCCGGCACCGCCAGCCCATGAACGCTGGTGGCGCGGTCGACATCGCCTTGGGTGCAGCCGGCCTCGACGCGAACCGTTCGAGTCGTGGGATCGATATCGACCCGTTTCATCGGCGACATGTCGATGACCATCCCGCCGTCGCAACTGCCGAAGCCTGGACCGTTGTGGCCGCCGCCGCGAATGGCAAGAAGCAAATGCTTCTCTCGGGCGTAATTGACGGCCGCGACGACGTCGGCGACCTCGGCGCAAGGGATGATCCAGCGCGGCCTCTTGTCGATCATAGCGTTGTAGAGCCCGCGAGCCTCTTCATAGACCGGATGGTTTTGGTCAATAAGGCTCGCGCGGAGCCGGTCGGGGAAATCATACGAAGTTACTGGCTTATCCATTTTGAACCCTCAGGTTTCGGAGCAAGACGCGTCGGCAACTCGCCAAGACTAGATTGTTCGTCCTGGGCGCCGGACATTTGCGTTTCGCCGGTTGAATCTGCCGCACTGCGGCTCTTCTTGTCATACACCGCCTTCGTTTCAGACGTTTTTCTGTGACGCCGTGGGAATGTTTCGTTTGTTTCAGCGGCACGCTCGAAGGGGATGACAGGCGGCATTTTGTGGCTGGTTAAGATCCCGAGTCGTTAGCTCGAGCCGTGGTTTCGGCCGTGCAATCTAGGCCATTCATGTTTCGGCCGTTTTTCTGGAGCGTTGGATAAATTTCGTTTTCACGCCAGCGCTGGTGAAGACTCCCACGCGCCGAAACAGTTGAAACAAATCACGCAGCGTCTGAATGTGTGCTGAAACAAAGAGGGTCTAGTATCCGCCCTCGGGACATCACGCGAACAAAGGGAACGTCCATGCGGCCTGATAATCCGGTTACATCCACACCCACAGGCTATGCCCTCTTTGACGCCAACAATGTCCTCGTTGGTAGCAATCCGGAGATATTTGGAAGCCAGCGGCTCGACCGCGGCGAGATGCAGCCGATGGACGCCATTGCCGCAATCGCCGAAGCCCTCTCATGTCTGAAAAGTTTCGACGGCCGCCCCATCGAGCCGGGCGACGCGTTCGCTGAAAGCGCTGCGGCGCGATGGATGCAAATCGACGACGCTCCTGTTGAAGCGGAGACTTTGGATGGGCGGTGGAAGTTGCTCACGGCACATCCTCGGCCGGACGGTGGCATCGCCCTGGTAAGCGTCGACATTACTGACATGAAGCGAGCGCAGATCGCGCACCTGGAAAACGCCGAGATATTCCGCTGCATCACGGACAGTCACCCGCTGCCCGTTTGGGTGGTGGACGCGGGAAGCGGGCAAATCCTCTATGAAAGCCTCGATGCGTCGAACCTGCTTGGCCGAAAATGGACGTCGAACGAACCGCAATTCCTGACGGATCATTTCGTGAATACTGGCGAATTCGATGAAATCAGGTCTCTTGCCAACAACAGCGACATCGTGCGGGATCACGAAATCCAGCTTAGAAACGCGAGCGGATCGACTGTCTGGTGTTCGACCAACTGCCGTCGCGGTGTTTATGGCGGGCGCCGCTCGCTCATCATCGGGGTGTTGGACATCACGGAACGGAAGCAGCGCGAGGATCTGTTCGGTTTCTTGATCAAGCATCATCCGTTGCCGGTATGGATGAACGACGCGAGTTCGGGGGAACTCATCTACCAGAGCAATGCTGCCGAACGGCTGCTTGGATGGAGCAAAAAGGCGCAACGCGAGACGGTGCGGCTCGGCGATTACTTTGTCGACCCCGAGAAACACCGGGAAATCAATCGGGAGCTCATGCAAAAGGGCGTCGTCGAAAATTGCGAGGTGCTTCTTAAAAGACCCGACGGCCAAGAGTTCTGGGCCACGGGCAATCTCAGGATCGTCGAGTTCCAGGGCCGGCGAGTGGTTCTCGCCGGCATCGCCGATGTGACCAAGCAGAAGAAGCGTGACGGCGAGGTCGCTGCGGCGCGGGAGATGCTCGCAGACGCCGTTGAATCACTCTCCGAGGGGTTCGCACTGTACGACGAAGATCACCGCCTGGTCATGTGCAACAGCCTTTACCGCGAGCTGAACCACCCGGTGCGGGATCTCGTTAAACCGGGCGTGGAATGGGCCGAACTCCTTCGCGAATCCGCCAAGCGCGGCGTTTACCGCAATGCGGTTGGGCGCGAGGATGAGTGGCTGGACGAGCGGATTCAAGGCCGGATCGAGTTTCACTCCCATTTCGAAGTCCCCCTCTCCGACGGCAAATGGCACTCGGTATCGATACATCCCACCGATCTTGGCGGCTTCGTCGTAACGCGCGCCGACATCAGCGAGCGCAAGAAGGCCGAGGCTGCCGAGCGCGACGCCACGGCACTGCTGCAAAAGGTGCTCGATGCCTGCCCTTCGCCGATACACATGACCACGATCGAGGGAGAAACGCTCTACCGCAATCCTGCTACCAGAGATCTCTACGCCGACCGTCCTCGAATAACCGACCACTATGTCGATCCAGACTATAGCGCAATATTGGAGCGCACCCTGATCGAAAAGGGCAGGATCGATGATTTTCGGATCCAGCAGTACGACACCGAGAACAAGGCCTTCTGGGCTTCGATTTCCGCTCGCCTGATCGATTTCCAGGGAAGGCAGGTGATAGTGTCGAACACGACGAATATCACCGACATGATCGCCGCCCAGCAAGAAACGCGCAAGGCCAACGAGCGGCTGATCGACGCGATCGAATCTCTGGCCGAAGGGTTTGCCCTCTACGACAGGAACGATTGCCTGGTGCTGGCCAACAGCAGGTACCGCCAGATGCACGCGATAAGCGCGGATGTGCTCGTTCCCGGCGTGAACTGGTTCGAGTTCCTCCGCGTGACCGCAGAGCGCAACCAGTTTCCGGTTCCACGGGACAAGATCGACGACTGGCTTGCCGAGAGGGCAAGGGACCGCCGCGAATTCCGGCAACAGGAATTCCGTCACACAGACGGGGGTTGGTTTTTCGTCTCGAACTGTCCGACCCGCGAAGGCGGGTTCGTGGTCACCCGTGTCGACATTACAGAGCGCAAGCGGGCCGAGGAGGCCGCCAAGGAAGCGGATGAAATGGTCCGCAAGGTCCTCGAAGCCTGCCCCGTCAACATCCAGATGACCCGCGCGCATGACGGGAAGCTGCTTTACCGCAGCCCCGCCACCGTTGAGCTGCTCGGCAACGTGACCAGCGCCATCGACTACTATGTCGATCCTTCAGCGCGGATGCGATACGTTGAGCGGCTGCTCGCGATGGGGTTGGTCGACGATTTCGAAACCCAGCTCAAACGCAAGGACGGTGGAACCTGCTGGTGCTCGATTTCGTCTCGACTGATCGATTACCACGGTGAGAAGGTGATTGTTTCCCACGCCTACGATCTTACCGACCGTATCGAAATGCAGCAGGAATTGGAGCGGCAGCGCGAGACGCTGCACCAGAACGAGAAAATGTCGGCGCTCGGCGGATTGCTGGCGGGGGTGGCGCATGAACTCAACAATCCGCTCTCGGTGGTGCTTGGCCTGTCATCGCTGTTGAAGGAGACCGCAACCGACGCCAAGGTCGTGGAACGCGCCGACAAGATGAGCAAGGCAGCCGAACGCTGCGCCAGGATCGTCAAGACTTTCCTGGCTATGGCCAGACAGCAGCCGACGCGAACCTCAAACGTTGCGATCGATGACATTATTTCCGAAGCGGTGGACGTGGCGAGCTATTCGATTCGATCGTCGGACATCGGGCTTTCAGTTCATCTTGAACCTGGTCTTCCCCCGATCTGGGCGGATCCCGATCAGCTTGCCCAGGTGCTGATCAATTTGCTTGTCAATGCAGAACAGGCGCTGCACGGCTGGGAAGGGCGACGGACAATCACGGTTTCAACGCGGCTTCATCCCACGACCGGCAACATAGTCGTCAGCGTTGCCGACACGGGTCCGGGAATTTCCAAAGAGATACTTCCCCGCATTTTCGAGCCGTTCTTCACGACGAAAGAGATTGGGGCAGGAACCGGGATCGGGCTATCCTTCTGTCATCGGATCGTTCAATCCCATGGAGGAACCATCGAGGTCGAATCCCCCGAGGGGGGTGGCTCGACCTTCATACTTTCGCTGCCGGCTTCGGACCGTCTCGACGAACGAGCCGAAACGGCCGAAGACGAGCTCCCGAATTCAACCGGCATTGCTTGTCTGGTGGTGGACGACGAAGAGGAAGTGGGTGAGCTGGTCGCTGAGGTGCTCAGACGAGATGGTTTCAACGTCACCTTTGCCAGATCCGGCGAAGAAGCGCTGCTGCACCTCCAGAACCGCACTTTCGCGCTGATCCTGAGCGATCTGAAAATGCCGAACATGGACGGACGGGGATTGTTCAACCAGATTGCCAAGCTCCATCCGGCCGAGCTCGACAGGTTAGCCTTCCTGACGGGGGACACGATCAGCCCGGACGCGCAGATGTTCCTGCGCGCCGCGAAACGGCCCTATCTTGAGAAACCGATCAAACCTAACGAGCTCCTTTCGTTTGTCTCGAACTTGGTTAACAACAATACTTGACAGATCCATTGAATTGCACGTCACTCCAGAGGCAACTTTTCCATTAGGCTAGTTGCTCGGTGGTCGATTTTGACGACGCACGCACACGTAGTTGTCTGCGATGACGAACCGGATATCCGCGACACGGTGGCGGAATATCTGGAGCATCATGGCTATGCCGTGACGCCGGCCAATGCAGGGCCTGCCCTGCGTGAACTTGTTGATAGCCAGCACGTCGATGTGGTCATATTGGATATCCGAATGCCAGGAGAGGATGGCCTCTCCCTGGCGCGATATCTACGAGAGCACTCAGACGTTGCCATTATCATGCTGACCGGATCGGCGGAAATCGTCGACCGCGTTGTCGGATTGGAGATTGGCGCCGACGACTATGTCGCGAAGCCCGTGGACCTGCGGGAGCTGCTGGCGCGGGTAAAGGCCGTGCTGCGCAGAACATCGGCGAGCGAAAGAGCTGCGGAGAAAGCGAGCACTCCGGGCCACCAGGTCCAGTTCGGCAAGTGCCGCTTCGACCCGGACGCACACAAATTATACAACGCCGACGGGGCCGAAATAGCGATCACCGCGATGGAGTTCCGGCTTCTGAAAGTATTCAGCGAACATCGCGGACGAGTACTCAACCGCGATCAACTGCTCGAACTCGCCCACGACCGCGGATGGGATCCCTTCGATCGCAGCATCGACATTCGCGTTTCGCGCCTGCGGAAGAAAATTGAGGTCGATCCCTCCAAGCCGGAGGTGATCAGGACAATCCGCGGCATGGGTTACCTCTACTCTTGAGCGCGCCGCTGCCTAGTTGGACCAGCGCAGCCCTTGCGGCCGAGGTATTGCGATTTTGTGGCTCCCCCGCTCAAACTTCTGATTTTCGGGATCCATGCTGCGTTGGGTTGCGGTTCCACTATGACGTGTGGGCACTGAAAGGCAGGCGTGCAGGCCAAGCCTGTCTTCTCGACACCTGGAATTGTGTGCCGCAGCCGCCGGGTTGCGAGGCTGCGACACGTTTCCTGAGCCGACAACGACGCCGGCACCTTAAGCGCGGCTCAGAGCCGTTCGATGCCGAGAAAGTCCGGCGCTCCCACCCAGGCGGCCTTGAGGCGTGCATCCATCTCTTCGGCGTCCGCTGCCCTGCCGGTCCTGCGGAAAACCTCGCGCAGGCCCCACAACGCCCAGGCGTTGTTTGGAGTCTGCTCCAGGACGTGCTCGAAAGCTGCCGCGGCCGCCTCGTGCTCGCCCATGGCCATGTGGATCGCGCCGAGCGTCTGTCGGACCGGATAATACCAGTAGGCCGGTTCCATATAGGCAAGGCCGTCCTCGATCGCGACCGCCGCCTCAAGCTTGTTGCGCGCTTCCTGTAGGTCACCCTGGTGCTGGGCAATGCGGGCCTCCACGATTAGCGCGCTCAATTCCAGCAGGTCCGGCGCCGGAAGTCCTCCCGCCGTCTCCGTGGAAAAATCGGTCTCGGCGGCGAGCTTGCGGATTGCGGTGGCTTCTGCGCGCGCCGCCTCGCTCGCACCCGTTGCGGCGAAGGCGACACCCCTCGCATATCGCCAGGTTGCCTCGACATACGGCAGGGCGTTTGCCGGCACCGGCAGCGCGAGTATGACCTCGGGATCGCTGTACTGGGCGTGCGCAAAATAGGTGGCCGCCTTGATCGGCTGCAGCCCAGCCACCTTTCTGGCCATGGTGTCGGAGACCAGCGCTTCGAGCTTTTTGGCCGCCCCGGCGATTGCCTCGACGTCGCCCGCCATCTGTGCGGAGGTCATCAAGAAATGCAGGTTGTGAGGATAATAGCCGTCCGTGTAGACACCGGGCGTGCTCTCCGGCGCTATGCTGACGCGCTCGAAATAGGCCTCGTCCGCGACCACCGCCTCGCGGTTGATCTCCAGGCTGTCGATCCACCGGCCGACCTGGTGATAGATGTGAGATGGCATGTGCACGATGTGTCCGGCGCCGGGCATGAGGGCGGCAAGCCGGTCGGCGTAGGGTTCGGCCCTTTCCGGCGTCTTGGACGCTTCGACGGCGTGGATATAGAGATGGATCGCGCCGGCATGATCCGGATTGCGGCCCAGCACCCGCTCCAGTGAGGCCACAAGCTTGATCGTGTCCGGCTTTGGCGTTGCTCCGCTGTCAAGCCAGTAGTCCCACGGCATCAGGTTCATAAGCGCGTCGGCGTAGAGCGTGGCGATCTCGTCGTCCTGCGGATGGCGTTCGGCCAGTTTCGCCATCGCCGTGGCATAGGCCCGGTTGAGGGCGCCCTGGTCGGTCGAAGTGTCGGCGCTGTAACGCTTGGAGAGCGCGGCGATGAGGTCCTTTTCCCGGCTGGAGGCGAGGTGCGCCAACTTGCGCGCCTGCGCGACGGCTTCGGCGGCGTTCGCGGCTGCCTCCGGATCCATGCCGGCGTTGATGTTGGGGCCGAGCACGTAAGCCTCGCCCCAGAAACACATGGCGCAGGTCGGGTCCAGCTTCTGCGCGGCCCTGAAAGCGCGCTGCGCCTCAGAGTGATTGAACGCCCACGCCCAGCGCAGGCCCTGGTCGAAATAGGTCTGCGTCAGCGGGTTAGCGGTGGTGACAAGGTAGGAATGGCTACCTAGGTTTTCGAACAGCGGGACGCTTGTCGAATCCTCGGCAACCGCCGCCGCCTTGGCCTGGCGGTGCGGAAGGCCCGAGTCATGGGCATTGGCGGCGGGCGCCGCCAGAAGGGCGGCCACGCTCGCACAGGCCAGTAGCGGGAGCCTAAATGAAAGCTTCATGGTTTCAGCCCGCCTTGTCTTCTTGGCCGCGCTTCAAGCCGCGGACCACCAAACCAATTTCGGACCGGCTGATCCCGATGTCCTTCAGGAGGGCATCCTCCATTGCCGCAAGGGTCCGTTCCGCCATACGGTGAACCCGGTAGTCCCGGAAAGAGCGGTAAGCTGCTCGCATTATCGACATTGCAACGCTCCATGATTAACGCCGCGGAATGCAGCGGTGCCGTTGCATTTAAACCATCCCTGTTTCAGGCGTTTTTCCGCGCTGAACGCGAAGTGTTTCGTTTGTTTCAGCGCCGAGGAGCGCTTCCCCGGTGGTGTGAATTCCGAGCTGCCAGAGGCGCGGGAAACCACCTTCTTTCTTGGCGCTGGATCGTGAAACCGGCGTCCGCGATCAGCCACGCTGGCTCGCGCGTCAGATGCCAGCCGCCGGCAAGCCAGCCCCACAGTCCGACAAGACGCCCTTGCAGCGTGCTCGGGGAGCGGAGTTTCGCCGCCGCCATGCTCTATGAACACCAGCCGCCCGCCGGCCTTCAGGACGCGGCGGAACTCAGCCAGCGCGCCGTTCGGGTGCGGGATCGTGCAAAGCGAGTAGGTGAGGACCACGGTATCGGCCATAGCATCAGCCAGGCGCTTCTGGTCTGCATTCTGCCGCCACTCATTGTTTGACATCCATGGCTCGGCAACCGACGGCATCAACCTGCGGACCTAATTGGTTCGGACAGTTTCTCATCGGCATTTCGATTGGCTCTCGCTTCAAGAGGGAGGTGGTCTTGCGGCTTCCTCGCGTCTTCGTCAGCAGCGCGGTTTTCATTCTGATCCTTGCCACCTTGCTTTTCGGTTATGCTGCCCTTCTGTGCTGGCTAACGGGACTGGACCTGGCCAGTGCGACCCTCGGCGCCTCGCCTGGCGGCCTGGTCGAAATGGCCATCACCGCACAAACGCTGCACTTGTCCGTCGGGCTTGTGACAGGGTTTCATGTTGTCAGGGCATTTCTCGTCAACGGATTCGCGACGAAGTTTTGGGTAGAATTTCATCGCGTCGGATTGTTTACCGGCCTGGACTGGATCGCCAGCAGATTAAAGAGACATCGATGATGCATCGAGAGACCGGCAGGTACACGAACCGAGCCGACGAAATTTCCTTTCAGCGGAAGGGATAGGCTGAAGACGGATGCAGCAGTCCAGGCGCGAACGCAGCGTCCCACAGCCGTCACTTTGTGGAGTCACTGCGCGTCGCCACCGCGTCCTTGACGGCATTCGCAAGGTTGGCGAGGATTCTCCATTCCTGCTTGAGACCTTCGAGCGTCGCCTCAAACGAACGGGTGCGGGTAGCCCGGGCACCGGCATGGCTCGCGACAGCGTGCGAATAGAGATCGACGGTCTGCTGCGCGGTCGAAGATTGTGAGTAGGAGGCCGCAGTAAGTCTGGCTTCTTCTTGCAGTGCTGCTCGGCCCGGCGGAGTGAGCGCGCGGACTCTGGCGAGAGCCTTGGAGAATTGGCCTGGGGACGCATCGGCTGACAGGAGATAGCCGTTCTTTCCGGTGCGTACCACTTCACGGACTCCAGGTTCATCAAGCCCAACTACCGGAACGCCGGTCGCCATCGCCTCGACGAGCACAAGACCCTGGGTTTCGGAACGCGACGAGAAGGCGAAGACGTCCATGGCGGCATAGACGTCGGCCAGATCGGCGCCTTCGACCACGCCTAGCAGATGGCACCTGTCCTGAAGACCCGCCTCGTCCAGCATGCGGCGCATTTCGGACGCTGACGCACCGTCGCCGGCGACGACAAAATGCGCGCGCTCATTTTGCAAAAGAAACAGGCAAACCGCTTCAGTGAGGTAAGTCAGGTTCTTCTCCGGCGCCAGCCGGCCTACGTGCCCGACGATGAAATCGGTTTCCACTATTCCCAACCGGCTCCGCAATCTCAGCCGATCTCCATCGGCGAACCTGGCCAGATCAATGCCGGTCGGGATTGTGGTGATCGGTTTGGTGACGTCGTGGTGGCGCAAGAGGTCGGCAATGCTGTGAGTTGGAGCGATGATATGATCGCACAGGTCACAGTAGCCAGCCGCCAGGCTGAGCACGAGCCGTTGGAGGACCGGTGCATCCTGCGCAACGTAGTGGCCGTAGAGTTCGTAGCGGGTGTGATAGGTAAATATCGTCGGCAATGCTCGCGACGCCGCGGTGCGAAGGGCGGTGTCGCCGAGAAGAAACGGGTGGTGCGAATGGACGACATCCGGTTCGAAGGCGTTCAGTGTCTTCTCGAGCGAGCGGGTGAACGGAATCGGCACTGAAAAATCGCTGCCGTTAAAATTCTGGATCGCAGGGACACGAAGGATGTCGCTTTCTGATCGAGCTGCTTCCGCATAGTCCGGCGCGACGATCAGGACTGCATGCCCCAACTCACGCAGCATTTCCGACAACGACGCAACGCTGTGTGCAACGCCGCCGACATGCGGGCTGAATGTGTTGGTAAACATCACAATGTTCATGCAGGGCCTGTCGAGTACCGCGCCTATCGATCGAAGGGAGGTAGCCTCCAAAGCAATCGCCGCGTCCAGCTTGTCGAGCCATCGGATGATCGAAATCCGATCTTCCACAGTCCGGACTCCCTGCGACAACCAGGCAGCAAGTTTGGGAGCCTGGCGCTCGGACTAAACCTTGACGTTGCCGTCAAGGATCACCTTACCATCCTGAACATTAACGCGGAAAGCATGAGCTTCGGCCTCGCGCTTCAGCGCTGACTTGTGCGTTTCTTGATGTAGGAAACTAGGGGCCTGGTGTGCCGAGCAAATACCAACTCGTCCGACCGCGCTCGTGACCTCTAGGACCGCGTCAAACGCCTCGCTTCGAGAACGAAGATCCCTCCCTCCTGTTCGCCGAGGTCGGCAAGAAGTGACTCTCGAAAACCCGAAACCAGAATCAACACAGTCCGTCAAGAGCCGACATTCGGCGGACTTCGGGGAAGTCTGAATCACGTCAATCCCGGCTGCCAGATCGAAAGCGGTGCCCCAAAGCGAAATTCGACTCCCCACTTTTTCGTAGACGCCGGCGATACCGCCAGACGGTCTGCCGCCCGCCGCAGGGTAATCCATGCGCTAAGTCGGGTTCTCCAAGCGGTTTGTTTTGCGCCACTCCTCATACTCCCCGCGGGCATCGTCATGCAGCGGGTAGTAGCGCTGCAACGAACCGCCTCCCATGAGTTTCACTCGCGAGAACTCCTCCCAGTCGTGATGCTTCTGCGATTCTTCGATTACCTTTGCGGCCATCGCGACGGGGAGCACCACCACGCCATCGTCGTCGGCGACGATGATGTCGCCGGGGATCACCGTGACCCCGCCGCAGGCAATCGGAACGTTGACGGCATTGGGGTAGATGCTGGTCTGCACATGATAATTTGGCGTCCAGCCGCGCAGCCATAGGGGCAGATCGAGCTTTTCAACATTGGGCCGGTCGCGCATGCACCCGTCGATGACGATACCCGCGCCGCCTCTGCCTTTGAAATACGTCGACATCATATCGCCGAAGACGCCCGAGCTCATGTCGCCGCGCGCGTCGACCACGACCACATCGCCCTCCTGCGCGTGATAGAGCACGTGCCGATGCAACTGCGTCTCCGGATCGGCATATTCTCCCTCGGTGAATAGATCCGGCCGCTGTGGCATGAACTGCAGCGTCAGCGCCGGCCCGACGATCGACTTCCCGTGGTTTTGGGCTACCGGTCCGACCATGTGCGGATTGCGAAATCCCATGTGGCCAAGGGTGCCGGCAACCGTCGCGGCGCCGATCTCCCTTAGCGCGTCGATCAGGTTTTTTGGCGGCCGCGTGATGTCAGGAGCATGTGTCATCGTGGACTCCGGTTGAAAGAGAACTACCAGTTCGTAACGGAACCGTCGCGGCGCTTAAGGTGAGGCGCTTCCCAGAAACGAAAGCTCTCCGCCTGGACCGCCTTTTCGTCGACCTCGACGCCTAGCCCCGGCAGGTCACTGACCGGATAGTCGGCGCCATCGAGTTGTGGTTGCACCGGGAAGAAGTCGGAATTGTCGAAGCCCAGCTTTCTTTCGGGCGCCCTGGTCTCGAGCCACGCGAAGTTGGAGACCGCGGCAGCGAGATGCATGGTCGCGGCCGTGCACACCGGGCCAAGCGGATTGTGCGGCATCAGGTCGACGTAGTGCGCTTCGCTCCAGCCAGCGACTTTCATCGCCTCGGTGAGTCCGCCGACATTGCAAACATCGAGCCGGTTGAACTGGTGGATGCCGCGTTCGATATAGGGCAGGAACTGCCACTTGCTGGCAAATTCCTCGCCGATGGCAAAGGGGATGTCGGTCATCGTGCGCAGGGATTCGTAGGCCTCCGGTGTCTCGTCCCGTATCGGCTCCTCGAGGAAATCAAGCACGCCGCGGCCGAGCTTGTTGCAGAAGCTCGCCGCCTCCGCCACCGATAGCCGATGATGATAGTCGATGCCGAGGACGACGTCGTCGCCCAGCGCCTCGCGCGCCTTGTTCATCATACTCGCGGTGGCGCCGATCGACTCGCGCGGCTCGAAGATGTCCCTGCCGTTTTGCCCGACGGGGAAGAAGCGGATCGCCTGCCACCCTTGCGCGCGGAGTTCGCGGGCTCGTTCTATGGCGACATCCCCCTCGGCCTCGTCTCCGGTCGAGGCGAAGGTGGGGACGCGGTCGCGCTGCTTGCCGCCCAGCAGCTCGTAGACAGGCACCCCCAGCGCCTTGCCCTTGATGTCGTGAAGGGCGATGTCGATGGCGGAAATCGCCGCCTGCAGAACTCGGCCGCCTTCGAAGTACTGGCTGCGATAAACCTCCTGCCAGATCCGGCCAATCTGCATCGGGTCGCGGCCGATGAGGAACTCGCGATAGTGCTCTACCGCGCCGGCCACGGCCTTCTCGCGACCGCTCAAGCCGCTCTCGCCCCAGCCGAAGATGCCTTGGTCGGTCTCGACCTTGACGAGCATCTGGTTGCGCGTTCCTACCCATACTGGATAGGGCTTGATCGCGGTGATCTTAAGCTTCTCAGTCATCTACGCCCACGTTCCACGCGCCGCCCTATCTCAGTTGGCCGTGAGGGCCATTTCAGTTTCGCCGTCGAACAGATGCATCCGCTCCTGATCGAACTCGAGCCAGATCTGTTCGTCAGGTGCGACGGCGATGTTGGGAGGCACGCTGATGTTGACGATGGCGCCGGAGAGGAACGCCTGCACGAAGGTGACGTCTCCGGTTGGTTCCACCGTAAAGGCCTTGGCCGGAATGGCACCGGGGACCGCGCTGTTGTGCAGCTTGATCGTCGAGTGTCGCGCTCCGAGCACGACCTTCTTGGTCGTCGCCCTCTGGACCTTGCGCGCGTTGAGTTGCGACAGCTCGAGGCTCCAGCCTTCCGCGCTGGTCAACACGGTGTTGCCGTTTGCCGTCGATGCCTCCAGCGGAATAAGGCTCATCGCCGGGCTGCCTATGAAGCTCGCGACAAACATGTTCACGGGATGGGCGAAAACCTGCGCCGGCGAATCGTATTGCTGCAGATAGCCGCCGTTCATCACCGCCATCCTGTCTGCCATGGTCACGGCCTCGAGCTGGTCGTGCGTTACATAGATGATCGTCGCCTTCAGGTCCTGATGGAACCGCTTTATTTCGGACCGCATCTGCACGCGCAGTTTGGCATCGAGGTTAGAGAGCGGCTCGTCCATCAGGAACACAGCGGGGTCGCGGACGAGGGCACGGCCCAGGGCCACACGCTGCTGCTGCCCGCCCGAAAGTTCGCGCGGCTTGCGCTCGAGCAAGTGCGTCATGTCGAGCACTCGCGCCGCTTCCTTGACCTTCCTGTCGATCTCGTCCCTCGGGAGTTTGCGCATCTGCAACGGGAACGCCAGGTTCTTGTAGACCGATTTCTGCGGGTAGAGCGCGTAGTTCTGGAACACCATTGCAATGTCGCGGTCCTTGGGGTCGAGGTCGTTGACCACTCGTTCCCCGATGACGATGTCGCCCGATGTGATTGGGATCAGCCCCGCGACGAGATTAAGCGTGGTTGTCTTGCCGCAGCCCGAAGGGCCGACGAGCGCAACGAATTCGCCGTCATTGACCGTCAACGAAACGTCGTTGACGGCTTTGAAGCTGCCATAGGTCTTGACGAGATCTTTGAGGACCACGTGGGCCATCGGCAACTCCCTAATGCTTGACCGCGCCTTCTGTGAGGGCGCGTACGAAGTATCGTTGCAGGACGAGGAACAGCACCACGACGGGCACGCTCATCATAAAGCTGGCCGCCATCAGGCCCGGAAAGTCCGTCGTATTTTCCGAGAAGAAGCGCTGGATGCCGACCGGCAGTGTCAGCTGTTCGTTCTTGGAGAGGAAAGTGTAGGCGTAGATGTACTCGTTCCACGCGCCGATGAAGGAATAGATCGCGGTGGCAATGATTCCCGGCGTCGAGAGCGGCATCACGATCAGGATGAAGGCCTGGAACCGCGTTGCCCCATCGATGCGCGCCGCCTGCTCAAGCTGCACCGGGATGTTGTCGTAAAAGCCCTTGAGCAGCCAGATCGCCAGCGGCAGGCCGAAGGTGAGATAGGTGAGGATCAGCGAGCCATGCGTGTTCACCAGCCCCAGCACGCGCATCAGGATAAAGAGCGGCACGAGAAAGATCACCGCCGGGAACATGTTGCGCAGCAGCACCGAGAAGAACAGGAAGTTTCGGCCGGGGAAACTGAAGCGCGAAAACGCGTAGGCCGCAGGGACAGCCACGATCACCGAAAGGATTGTCGTGACGGTCGAGACGAAAAGGCTGTTCCAGAAGAAGCGGAGGAAGTCCTGACCGACGCTGTTCTGCGGATCGAGCAGCTTTTGATAGCTGGCGAGGGTAGGCTGGTCCGGCCACCATTGCGGGGGAAATTGCATCGCCGCGAACCCGGACTTGATCGAAGTGATCAGCATCCAGATCATCGGCAACGCGGTGTAAAGCAGCATGAAAACGAGAAAGATGCGCCCGGCCCACCGCCATCCGTCGACACGCATGCGGCGCCGGGTCTGACCTCGAGGGGCTGTCTCGACAATCGTGCTCATGCGCTCCCTTCTTTCCGCTCGTTGCCGCTTAGCGCACGGACGTAGAAGTAGCCCAGCGTCATCAGGATGAGGAACAGGAGCACCGAATAGGCCGATGCCACGCCCCAGAGTTGTCGGCCGAAGGCGAGCTCATAAATGTGGGTGATCCAGATATGCGATGCGTTCGACGGCCCGCCGCCGGTCATGATCCAGGGGATGATGAAGGAATTGAAGTTGGCCACCGCGAGCAGCAGGATCGTCACTGTCGAGACGTTGCGCAAATGCGGGAAGGTGACGTGCCAGAAGCGCTGCCATGCACTGGCTCCGTCGACTTTTGCAGCGCTCAGCAACTGTTCGGGGACTGTCTGCAGGCCGGCCATCATCATGATCATGGCAAACGGAAACTCGCGCCAGATATTGACGACGATCAGGGATGGCAGCACCGTGCTAACGCTGTCGATGAAATTCGGCGGCCGGTCGGCCAATCCGAGGCCGACCAGCACTGCGCCGATGATCCCGAAGTCCGAATGGTAGATCCACCTCCAGATATAGGAGGCGGCGACCGCGCTGATGACCCAGGGAACGATCAGGATAGCGCGCAGGACACCACGGCCGATAAAATCGCGGTGGAGCGCCAGCGCGGCGGCAAACCCCAGGACAAAGGAGATGAAAGTGGATCCCAGTGTCCAGATCAGAGTGTTCCAGGTGACTTTCCAGAACACACGACTGGCGAGGATGGTCGTGTAGTTGTCGAAGCCGATAAAGGTCTTGTCGCGGAGCTGTAGGCCGGGCGGCGTCTTAAAGAACGACAGTTCGATCGTGTAGTAGATCGGATAGGCGATGACGATGAGCATCACGGCGATCGCAGGGAGCACGTACGCGTAGTCGGCGCGATGCTCCCATATCTTCCGCAACAGGCCGGATTTACCGGGTTGCAATATTCGGCGAGCCTCGGCCTTGCCGGTCACGATCGTCACTGTGGCGTGCCCTCGTTCTTCGGAACGAGCCGGCTGCACTATCGGCGCAGCCGGCCAGATCCAGGTCAGGCTTGGACTAGAGTCCGCCCATCAGGTCTTTGACCCTCTGGGCCGCGTCGTCCGCTGCCTGGTCGACGGTCATCGCTCCGGTCAGGGCATTCTGCAGCATGTCCGGGACGATGATGTTCATGATCTCGGGGGACTGCGGCAGCGCTGGGAACGGGATGCCATATGGTAGCATCGAGGTCGTCACATCGAGGAACTCGATGTTGTCCAGACGTTCCTTCATCCATTTGGTCTTGAAGCCGTTAAGATTGCCCGGGTTCGAGCCGGCGTAGGCCATCTTCAGCGACCATTCAGGGCTCGTCCACATGCAGATGATAGCCTTTGCAGCCGGCTCGTCTACCTTGCCGCCCTCGACATATTCGGGCTTCAGGATGTGAATGTTCGAGCCGCCGAAGACGACGGCGCGCTTGCCGTCGGGGCCAGTCGGAATCAGGCCGTAGCGCATGTTGTCGATGACGGTCTGCGCCTTGTCCTTGTCGGTGCCCGTCGCCTTCTTCTGCAGGTCGAGCATCACGTCGTAGTCGGACGGGTGCGAGATCATCATGCCAAGCTGGCCGGCGACGAACAGGGGCTGGTTATCGGCCTGCTGGTTGGTGAGTGCCGAAACCGGAACCGACTTGTCGCGAACGTACATGTCGTAGGAGGCTTGCAGCGCCGCCTTGCTCTGCGGGCTATTGAGCTCGACCTCCTCATAGGTCGGGTTCGCGGTTGCTTCGTCGAAGACTCCGCCGCCATAAGCCCATAGCTGTGGCATGAAACGGTACGGCGTATTGCCGGCATTCTTGCGAGCCACGAGGCCATAGCCGGCAATGCCGAGCTTGTCGTGGATCTGCTTGGAATATTTGACGACGTCGTCCCAGGTTGCCGGTGGCTTGTCCGGATCGAGGCCCGCCCGCTTGAAGATGTCGGCGTTCCAGATGAACGCCATCGTCTCGTTGTTGGTCGGAATGCCGTAGGTTACGTCCTCCCAGGTTACAGCCTTCATGGCGCCGGGCCAGAAATCATCGGTCGAATAGCCGACATCCTCGGGTTTGAGCGGTTCCAGGTAGCCCTTTGACGCGAACTCGGTACCACCCAGGATTTGCAGGCGGACCGCCATCGGCGCGGCATTGCCCAGGAGCGCCGTGCGGAACTTGTCAAGAAGGTCGTTATAGGTGAGGGCTTGTTCCTCGAGCTGGATGTTCGGATAGGTCTTGCGGAAGGTCTCGAAGAATTCCTTGTAGTACTGGCGCAGGAGGTCGGGGTCGCCCTCGAACACGCCCTGATACCAGAAAGTCAGTCGCCCCTTGTAGTCGAGCGGGGTGACCTTGGCGCAATCGGCTGCCGTGTCAAAATCCTGTGTGCCGGCAATGGAGCGCACATATTCCGGCGACCACTTGCTCAGGTCGACCGGCGGCGCACCGAGTGCCGATGTGGACATCAGCGATGCCATCAAAGCAGTGGCGACAGTGCCGCGCAGGACCGCACTGCCGAGCGTAATCCTCGTCATAGGTATCCTCCCTGGTTCTCCATGCCGCCCTGCGCCGAGGCAAAGCGGCTTAGCTCGTACGACCGTGGGACGCCTCCCTATTCTATGTATCCCTTCGATCACCTTGTACGTTTTCAGATCGTGGATTGCCTGTCAACGCATAGGATCGTACATTGTTTGTGGAAACCGTGTGTGATATCGGGCAGAGTATGTACTGAAATAGGGGAGCCGGCATTGGCCGAAATAAGTGATTTTAAAGCCAAGCCACCGGTGGAGA
Organism: Mesorhizobium sp. M6A.T.Cr.TU.017.01.1.1; assembly: GCF_004023115.1. Lineage (NCBI taxonomy): Bacteria > Pseudomonadati > Pseudomonadota > Alphaproteobacteria > Hyphomicrobiales > Phyllobacteriaceae > Mesorhizobium > Mesorhizobium sp. M6A.T.Cr.TU.017.01.1.1. The sequence continues at coordinate 17,261 of NZ_RZTA01000019.1, read as the reverse complement.
TTGACCCCATAGGGGCCTCCAGCGAGGGCGCCTCAGTTTACGAACTGATTAGGGAAGACATCATCGAAGGACGGCTCGCCGCCAACGAACGGCTTGTGGTCACCGATCTCGCCCGGCGTCATGGCACCTCGACCAACCCCGTGCGCGAGGCCCTGCAGCTCTTGCGCGGGGAGGGTTTTGTCATATTTCTCCCCAACCGCGGGGCGCGCGTCCGACCTATAGATCAGGATTTTGTGCGGGATATCTATGAAATCGGTGTTCTGATCGAGCCGGCCTTGACGCGATGGTTTGTGAATATGGCGACCGGCGAGGACATCGCCGAGCTCGAACGTCTCCAAGGCCTGATCGAAGAGAACAACTTCGCCGACACGTTCAGGCACAGCGAGCTGGATACGGCTTTCCACACCGTGATGTACCAGCGGCACTATAACCGCCATGCCGCCGAACTTTGGTGGAAGCATCGCGAAGTGCTGCGAGCCGTGAGCCGGCGTTTCAACTTCACGCTTGCACGGCGTGCCGCGATCATTCGCGAGCACCGCGAACTCATCGCGCTCGTAAAGGCGGGAGAGGCCGACAAGGCGGCCGAACTCGTTTCTCGCCATGTCGAGGGTTCGGGCCGGCATATTCTCGAACAGATGCGAGCGCGCAACGCCGCTCGGGCCGGATAGAATGTCCAGTCCAGAACATCGTTAGCCCGACCATTTCGAAAAAGGTAGTTGAGATGAAAATCACGAGCATTCGGCCGTGGCTGATCAAGTCCGATGCTTCCTATTGGGGAGAGTTCCTTTTCGTCGAGGTGACGACCGACGAAGGGGTGAGCGGCTGGGGAGAGATCACGACAACCACAAGGCTCGCCAACCGCGCCCTGTGCACGATCCTGCGGCAGATCGGCATCGCCGTGACAGGCGAGAATCCAGCTCATATCGAGCGTCTCTGGCACAAGATTTTCCGCAGCTTCACCTACATGGGCAGCCGCGGCGCCGCCGTCGAATGCGTGAGCGCCATCGATATAGCCCTCTGGGATATCCGGGGCAAAGTCCTCGGTAAGCCGATCTACGAGCTGCTAGGCGGACCGGTGCGCGATGAAATCGCACTCTACACCCATCCTAACCAGGCCAAATTCACCAGCAAGGAGGCTGTGGTCCGCGAAATTTTGGACATCGTCGAGTCCGGACACACAGCGCTCAAGTTCGATCCTTTCCCCCACCAGGGCCGCACCGCCGATGGGCTGTCCCGCGAACAGCGGGACGGTTACCTCGATGGCAGCATGACCCGCAAGGACGAGCGCGAAGCGGCCGAACTCACGGCGCTGATCCGCGAAACGGCGGGGCCTGATGTCGACATTCTCATCGACGCGCATGGCCGCTTCGACGTTCCCACCGCCATTCGCCTATGTCGGAGCCTGGAGGAAGCCGGCCAGATCGACTGGTTTGAGGAGCCCTGTCCGCCCGAGAGCCTTAACGCACTCAAGCAGGTGCGTGAGAAGGTCAGTGCCGCGATCTCGTGGGGCGAGCGCGGCCATACGAAATGGGATTTCGTGCCGGTACTCGAGAACAAGCTCGCTGACTACATCATGCCTGATGTGACCTGGACCGGCGGCATTACCGAATTCAAGAAGATTTCCGCCCTATGCGAAGCCTACTACATCCCGGTCTCGCCGCATGACGCAGCTGGGCCGATCAACGTGGTTGCGGGAGCGCAGGTGATGATGACCGTTCCCAACTTCTACAAGCTCGAAACGTCGGAGTGGAACCTGGGCAAATACGATCACCTCATCGACAGACCACTCGACGTTTCGAATGGCAGCCTGAAGCTGACGTCGAGGCCCGGTCTCGGCATTGAGATGGACCGCGACTACCTGCAGGCCCACGAGATCGAGCTGGACTAGCAACTCGATGCTCAGCGTGCGGGGCGGCAAGCTCCGCTGACCTAGAACGAGGACAAGCCATGCCAAAGACGGGTGGCGCCGACGAGGCGCTCAATCGGGTGAACGCGAACTCCAAGCCGTCCGACCTTCGCATCACCGACATGCGGGTAGCCGAAATCGTCGGTGCGCCGTTCACCTCGGCGCTCATCAAGATCTACACCAACCAGGGCATTGTCGGCCTGGGCGAAGTGCGTGACGGCGCTAGCGCCACCTATGCGCTGATGCTGAAGAGCCGGTTGCTCGGCGAGAATCCCTGTGACATTGACCGACTGTTCCGCCGCATCAAGCAATTTGGTGGCCATGGCCGGCAAGGCGGCGGCGTCTCGGCGGTCGAAATCGCGCTGTGGGATCTCGCCGGCAAGGCCTATGGCGTGCCGATCTACCAGATGCTCGGGGGACGGTTCCGCGACAAGGTGCGTGTCTATTGCGACACCGACGCCGACAAGCCAAGTGGCACCGAGACCGGCAAGCGCCTCAAGCAGCGCATGGAACTCGGCTTCACGTTCCTCAAGATGGATCTGGGGCTGGCGCAGATCTCCCATATCCCGGGCGCGGTGGTCGCGCCGGCTGGCGTGCTCGACGGTTTCCGCACGCATGCCAGCCGCGGCCGGGCACGCACGTTGGACGAACGCCGGGCGCGCAATGCCGCCTATGACGCGCAGAACGTGCCGCATCCCTTCACCGGCCTCCACTTCACCGAAAAGGGCATCGACCTGCTCGATCAATATATCCACGAGGTCCGCGAGGTGATCGGCTACGAGGTCCCGCTCGCCATCGACCATGTCGGCCACATCTCGCTGCAGGATGGCATCCGTCTCGCCCGGCGGATCGAGAAATATGCACCGGCCTGGCTCGAGGACGTGATCCCCTGGCAGTACACCGAGCAGTATCGGCAGTTGCAGCAGGCTACGTCCGTGCCGATCTGCACGGGTGAGGACATCTATCTCAAGGAAGGCTTCGAGCCGCTGCTCAACTCAGGCATCTCGGTCATCCATCCGGACTTGCTGACCACCGGCGGCATCCTCGAGACCAAGAAGATCGGCGACGCGGCACAGGACCATGGTGTCGCCATGGCGATCCATATGGCGGAAAGTCCAATCGCGGCAATGGCTGCGGCGCATGTCGCGACCGCGACCGAAAACTTCATGGCGCTCGAATATCACTCCGCCGATGTCGACTGGTGGGACGATATCGTCACCGGCGTTCCCAAGCCGCTCGTCAAGGACGGCTTTATCACTGTTCTGGACAAGCCGGGCCTGGGGATTGACGACGTAGTCGACGAGGTAATCTCGCTGCACCTGCAACCGGGGGTCACGGGGATATGGCAATCCACCGAGCATTGGGACAATGAATATAGCTGGGACCGGACCTGGAGTTAGCCCAGACCCCTTCCCTCATTCCCCCAGGCTCACAGGGCCAACGACCGACCATTCGTGTCGACCTCTCCCAAGGGAGAGGCGAAGAAAGAAACGGACGAAACCATGATCTACGAACTGCGTATCTATGACTGCCTGCCGGGCAGGCTGCCGGCTTTGCTCAAGCGCTTTTCCGACCAAACGCTGGCCATCTGGGAGAGGCATGGCATCCGCCAAGCCGGGTTTTTCACCACGGCGATCGGCGAAAACAGCAATCGCCTCACCTATTTCCTCGCCTGGGAATCGCTGGCCGAGCGTGAGGCGAAATGGGCGGCTTTCGTCACCGATCCGGCATGGCACAGAGCCCGGGACGAGTCTGAGCGCGACGGGCAGATCATTGCCAATATCAGCAGCCAGATGCTCACGCCGACAGCTTTCTCGTCTGTGAAATAGGACTGCGCCATGAAGATCACCGATCTCCGCTGTGCCGTCATCGGCAAGCACCCCATCGTTCGCGTCGTCACCGACGAGGGCCTCTATGGCCTGGGCGAGGTCGAGTACACCAAGCCCTACCTCAAGCCCTGGGTCCTGCATTTTCGCGAGGCGCTGATCGGCGAAGACCCGACCGACGTCGAGCGGGTGATGCTGAAGATCCGCCAACGCGGCTCTTTCAAGCCCTATGGCGCGGCGGTGAGCGCTATCGAGCATGCGCTATGGGACATTGCCGGCAAGGCTGCAGGCGTGCCGGCCTACAAACTGCTCGGCGGCAAAGTGCGCGACAAGGTGCGCGTCTACAACGGCTCGATCCGCCAGAAACGCACGGGCGACCGGCCGGAGGATTACGCCGCTGATGTCAAATGGATGATGGAGCAGCCGCAGAACTTCTTCATGATCAAGCAAGGAATCTCGTTCCACTCCAACATGAAGGACACCATTGAGGGCTTCCATTACGGCGTGACGCAGAAGAAGGCCGGCTATCACGGTGCCATGGATCAAGGCGTGATCAGCGAGCGCGGTTTCAATCACATGCTCGACTGCGTGATCGCGATGAAGGAAGTGCTGGGCGACGAGGTCAGCCTGGCGCTCGACTGCGGCCCGGGCTGGATGCTGCCCGATGCGATCAAGTTTGCTCGCGCGGTCGAGAAGTACAATTTGATGTGGCTCGAGGACATGCTGACTGGCGACTATGTGCCGTGGGTCAATCCGCAGGCCTATCGGGAGCTGACCACCTCCACCTCGACGCCAATCCATACCGGCGAGCAGATCTACCTGCGCCATAATTTCAAGGAGCTGATCGAAACGCAGGCGGTCCGTATCATCGGTCCGGACCCGGCCGATATCGGTGGCATCGCCGAGCTCAAATGGGTAGCCGAGCACGCCCATATGCACTCGATCCTGATGGCGCCGCACGGCACGGCGAACGGCCTGCTCGGCCTCGGCGCGTTGATCAATGTCTGCGCCACCTTGCCCGCCAACTACGTGGCTTTCGAATATCCCAGCGCTTCGGACCCGTGGTGGAGCGACATCGTCATTGGCCTGCCGTCGCAGATCGTGAAGGACAGCATGGTGGACCTGCTGGAAGCGCCGGGGCTGGGCCTCGATATCGACGCCGAAGCAACCAGGAAGTACCTCAGGGAAGAGGACGCGGGCTTCTTCGACTGAACCATTCTCGCCGGCATCTGCCGCGCTCGACCCGACTAGCGACGTTTTCCTACATCGACCTGCGCTGGATGTTCGTTAACAACAGCCAACTGTCGCGCAAATCAGGCGGGTGCTCTGTCTGGAATGCAAGCTCAAAGCATGCGTGGTTTATCCCCATTGCGCATTTACGCTTTTGTCGGCGTTGGTCCCGAAAGGTCAATCACGTGGGTCCCACTCTTCAGGGTTTGTGTGGTCAGACTTGATACTAATCACCTAGCCGGAATGAACTGTCTCCCTTCTCCCGGAACGGCCAGTGGTTGGCTGTTTTGCTCCCGAAAAAATCTCCCTCCGCTGCAGGCCTGACTGATCGCGTTACGCGCTTAAGCGAAACCGTGTGACGTCGATGGCTGCGGCCATCAGCGTCTGTGTGTAGGTAGCTTGCGGATTGCTGAAGATCGCCTCGGTCGGCCCTTCCTCGACGATCTTGCCCTGCTTCATGACGATGATGTAGTCGGCCATGGCGCGCACGACGGCGAGATCGTGGCTGATGAACAGGTAAGACAATTCATGGTCAGCCTGCAGCTTGCGCAGCAGCTCGACGATCTGCTTTTGGACGGAGCGGTCGAGCGCCGAGGTCGGCTCGTCGAGGACGACCACCTTGGGCTTGAGGATCATCGCGCGCGCGATGGCGATGCGCTGGCGCTGGCCGCCGGAGAATTCGTGCGGATAACGATTGCGCGCATTCGGATCGAGCCCGACCTCGCGCAAGGCCTCGACCGCGCGCAGATCGCGTTGCTTGCCCGACAGGGTCGGCTCATGCACCAGAAGTCCTTCGGTGATGACCTGGCCGACGGTCATGCGCGGCGACAGCGAACCGAACGGGTCCTGGAAGACGAGCTGCAATTCACGCCGCAGCGGCCGCATGGCCTGACGGTCGGCGGCGGAAATATCGCGATCGCCAAAGCGGATGAGGCCATCGCTTGGCAGGAGCCGCAGCAAAGCCCGACCGAGCGTCGATTTTCCCGAACCGGATTCGCCGACGATGCCAATGGTCTGGTTCCGCTGCAGCCGGATCGAAATGTGATCGACCGCGCGCAGCACCAGCGGCTCTCCGGCAAGAAACCCGCCGCCGATCTTGAAGTTCACTTCGACATTCCTGCCTTCGAGCAGGACAGGCGCGTTTGGCGGCGGCGGCGCTTTGGTTCCGGTCGGCTCGGCGGCCAGCAGCATCTTGGTGTAGGCATGCTGCGGGTTGACGAAGATCGCTTCCGCCTCGCCCTCCTCTACGACTTCGCCGTAGCGCATGACGTAGACGCGGTCGGCAAAGCGCCGGACGATGCCGAGATCATGGGTGATGAAGACGATCGCCATGCCGAGCTTGCGCTGCAGCTCGGCGAGCAGCATGAGGATCTGCGCCTGGATCGTCACGTCGAGCGCCGTCGTCGGTTCGTCTGCGATCAGTATGTCGGGATCGTTGGCCAGCGCCATGGCGATCATGACCCGCTGTCGCTGGCCACCCGACATTTCATGCGGGTAGGATTTCATCCGCCTTTCGGGATCGGGAATATGAACCAGCCGCAAGAGCTTGAGCGCCTCTTCGCGTGCTTGCGCCGCACTAAGCCCGCGATGCCGGCGGATCGGTTCGATCAGCTGATTGCCGATCGAATAGAGCGGATCGAGCGAGGTCATCGGCTCCTGGAAGATCATGCTGATCTTGCGGCCGCGGACCTTGTTCAACTCGGGCTTGCTTAGGGTTAAAAGGTTGCGGCCGCGATAGTCGACGACGCCTGTCGCCTCGCCGTTCGAGGCCAGCAGGCTCATCGCTGCCATCATCGTCTGGCTCTTGCCGGACCCGGATTCACCGACCACGGCGACGGTTTCGCCTGCATTGACGTGGATGTTGATGCCCTTGACCGCCTCGACCACGCCGTCGAGCGTTCGAAAGCGGACGCGAAGGTCTTTAACGTTGAGGATCGTTTCGGAAGCGTCCATCTCAACGATCCCTAGGGTCGAGCGCATCGCGCAGGCCGTCGCCAACGAAGTTCAGCGCGAACAGCGTCGAGACGAGAAAGAAGGCAGGGAACAAGAGCAGCCAGTTGGCGGTGCCGATGTTCTTGGCGCCGGTCGAGATCAGTACGCCCCAGCTGGTCATCGGTTCCTGCACGCCAAGCCCGAGGAAGGACAGGAAACTCTCCAGGATGATGACATGCGGCACCAGCAGCGTCATGTAGATGACCACTGGGCCAAGCAGGTTGGGAATGACGTGGCGGATCAGGATGCCGCGCTGGCCGATGCCCATCGCCTCCGCCGCCTGGACATATTCCTGCCGCCGGATCGACAGCGCCTGACCGCGCACGATGCGCGCCATGTCGAGCCAGAGCACGGCGCCGACCGCAAGGAACATCAGCACGAAGTTCCGGCCGAAGAAGACCACCAGCATGATGACGAAGAAGATGAACGGCAGCGAATAAAGCACATCGACGATGCGCATCATCACCTCGTCGACCTTGCCGCCGGCAAGGCCGGCAGTAGCGCCATAGAGCACGCCGATGACGCCGGCGACGACCCCGGCGAGCAGGCCGATGGCCAGCGAGATGCGCCCGGCCATCAGCGTCCGCGACAGGAGATCGCGGCCGGTATTGTCGGTGCCGAACAGGAAATACTGCTGCCTGATCGAAGCGCTCATCACCGCTTCAAGGCCGTCAGGCGATTTGCTCTCGATCTTCGTGTTGTCGAAGGCATCGGAACGGTCGAGGTAGCGGACATTGCGGTCGTCGATCGGCTTGGAAGATGTGACGGTGACGAAGATGCGATTGTCTTCCTGCCGCCACTCCTTGATGTCGACACGCATACGCTTGATCGCCTCATTGAGCGCCGTTTCGATCTTGTCGGCCTTCGGATAGGCCGAGAAGCTCGGCGGCGTGCGCACATAGTCGGCGTAGATGGTGGTGTATCGATGCGGCACCAAAGAGGGCCCGAACACGCTGAGGAGCGCGATGAAGGCAAGATAATACAGGCTGAACATGGCGGCGCGATTGGCCTTGAGGCGCGCCCAGGCATCGGCCCACAAGGAGCGGCCGACGACGGCCGGAACGGTGGCTGCGATGTCAGTCATAGCGCACTCTCGGATCGACGAAGGCGTACATGATGTCGACGATCAGGTTGAAGACGATGGTGAACAGAGCGATGACCACCACGGTGCCCATGACCAGCGTGTAGTCGCGGTTGAGCGCAGCCTCGACGAAATAGCGGCCGATGCCGGGAACGGCGAAAATCGTCTCGACGATGATCGAGCCGGTGAGCAATGCCGCCGCCGCCGGGCCGGTGAAGGAGACGATCGGCAGAATGGCGCCGCGCAGCGCATGCTTGACGACCACCGACCAGTCCGACAGACCGAGCGCGCGTGCGGTGCGGATGTGGTGCGAGCGCAACGATTCGATCATCGAGCCGCGCATCAGGCGGGCGACGATGGCGATCTGCGGCAAAGCGAGGGTCAGCACAGGCCCGACCTTGTTGAGGAGAGCGCCATCCCCCCAGCCGCCGATCGGCAGCAGCTTCCAGGTCAGACCGAACAAAAGCTGGATCACTGGTGCGATGACGAAGGTCGGGATAGTGCTGCCAGCGGCAGCCAGCGCAATCACCGAATAGTCGGCAAGCTTGTTCTGATTGAGCGCGGCAATGGTGCCGAGGAGACTGCCGAGCAGCAGCGCCAGGATCAGGGCCGAGGCGCCGATCTGAATCGAAATGGGCAGCCCCTTGGCAAACAATTCGGTGACGGTGAAATCCGGCATGTTGTAGCTCGGCCCGAAATTGCCGCGCAGCAGATTGCCGAGATAGTGGACATATTGCAGCCAGAGCGGATCGTTCAGGCCAAACTGCGCTTCAAGATTGGCCTTGATCTCCGGACTCAGGCCCCGCTCCTGATTGAATGGCCCGCCCGGCGCGACGCGTATCAGGAAGAACGCCATCGTCACGATGACGAACAGCGTCGGAATGGCGGTCAGGAGCCGCCGAAATACGTAACGCAGCATCGGTTCCCCGCTTTGCTAGCAAACCGGAACCGCCGCCCTAACTCATGACCCCGAACCGAACCGAAGGTTCGGAAGGGGCCATGCGCAAAATCAAAGCGTTACAGCGTCCTTTGCGCGTCCCGAAGGACGCGCGGCGCTGCAAAAGAGCGGCAGTTCGGCCAAGGAAAATCAGTCCTTGGAGATGAAGCGCGACGGATGCACGTCCATGACGTTGTCCTCGAAGCCATGAAGCTTCGGAGAAACGATATCGTGATAACTATAGTAGAGAAGCGGGATGTTGCCGACCTCATCGACGAGGATGCGCTCGGCCTTGGCGAGTTCCTTCATGCGCTCTTCGGGCTTGCCGCCGGCGGCTGCCGCCTTGTCCATGGCCTCCTCGTATTTCGGGCTATTGTAGACCGAATAGTTGTTGCCACTGGCCTTGCGGGTGATGCCGAGGAAGGTTTCCGGATCCTTGTAGTCCGCAATCCAGGCGGCACGCGCGACGTCATAGTCGCCCTTCTGCTCCAGGAAGGAGTAGTGGGTCTTGGTGTCGGTGTTGAGCAACGTGATTTCGATGCCGAGCGGCTTCAACTGTTCCTGGATGGCGACCGCGGTGTTCTTGTGGTTTTCCGAAGTGTTGTAGCGGATTTCCATCTTCAGCGGATTCTCGGGCGTGTAGCCAAGCTTCTCAAGCACCTTCTTGGCTTCGTCCTCGCGGTCGATTTGCGACATCTCAGCATACTTGGCCATTGCCGGCGTGTAACCCTCGATGCCCGGAGGCACCATCGAATAACCGGGCAGCATCGAGTTCTGCCAGACCTTTTCGGCAATGAAGTCGCGGTCGATTGCCATGGAGATGGCGTTGCGCAGCTCGACATTATCCCATGGGGCCTTGTCGGTCTTGATCGCATAATAGTAGGTGCCGAGATACGGCCCGACGCGGATTTGATCGCCAAACTTGGCCTTGAGATCGGCGAGCTGTTCGGTCGGGAGATCGTCGTAGCTGTCGAGTTCGCCGGCCTCGAAGCGCTTCATCGCCGACGAGCGGTCTTCGGTCGGGATAACGTTGACGGTGTCGATCTTGACGGTCGCAGCATCCCAGAATTTCGGATTCTTGACCAGTTTGATGTGGTCGTTGGGAACCCACTCCGCCAGCGTAAAGGCGCCGTTGGAGACCAGGTTGCCCGGCTTGATCCAATCTGCGCCAAGCTTTTCGATGGAAGCCTTGTTGACCGGATAGGCCGCCTGGTGGGTCAGCATTTCGAGGAAGTAGGGCGTGGGCGCCTTCAGCGTAACTTCCAGGGTACTTGCGTCAATTGCCTTGACGCCCATCTCCTCGGGCTTGGCCTTCTTGGTGTTCACCTCCTCGGCGTTCTTCACGGGATAGAGCATCGAGGCATATTCGGCGCCGGTGGCCGGGTCTTCCAGCCGCTGGAAAGAGTAGACGAAGTCATCTGCCGTCACCGGGCTGCCGTCCGACCAGACGCCGTCCTTGCGCAGCTTGAAGGTATAGACGGTGCCGTCGTCCGATACCGTCCAGCTCTCGGCGGCGCCCGGAATGACATTCGCCTTTTGATCTTGCATGACCAGTCCCTGGAACAGGTCACGCAAAACATTGGCTTCGTAGACTGTCGAGGTCTTGTGCGGGTCGACCGACTCCACTTCGGCGGCGCTGCCTCTGTTATAGACGACCTCGGCGAAAGCCGGCGCGTAGAACGTGCCCGCGGCCAACGTCATGGTTGTGGCGAATACCGTCGCCTTCAGCATATTTTTCAGCATGAAGTTCTCCCTGTCGAGACGGCCCTACAGCTACGCCTCTTGAGTGTTGACGCCCCGAAACCGATCAGATGGCCCCTTTGAGCGCGCCGCCGGTTCCCTTTCCGGCAGCTGGTGGCCAGACAGTAACGTGGAGAATTTTTATTTCAACAGGCTCTAGGGGTCACCCAAAGTAAGGCGCGCCGAGAGCTACCTCGTGGCCGATAGAACAGTAATTGAAACCATAGGCTTGGCAGCGTTTTCTCACTTCGAGATTTTCGTTTCCGGCAAGAAACCTGTCGTCGATTCCACTTTGTCGAAATGTCTTAAGCCGCCTTTAAGCAACCATGGGTTACATTGCACGATGGGCTTCGATAGATCTCACACATTTCCCAACGGGCAAAGGGTATGAACAGCACAGAAAGTAAGGCAGCCGCCACAGAGTGCCAAAAAACACTCCACTTAAGAATAATCTGGCGTCTATGTAGAGAAAATTCCGGCACCTCTGCAATCGAGTTTGCACTGCTTTCGCCCATTTTCATCCTGCTTTTGCTCGGCATGGTTGCATATGGTATCTATTTTGGTGCAAGCAACTCCGTGCAGCAGATCGCGGCGGATGCCGCACGCACGGCAATTGCCGGGCTGAACGAAACCGAGCGCCAGGCGCTGGTGACCAGCTTCGTCAACAACAACGCCAGTGGATATCCCTTTGTCGATTCCGACAAGCTGACCTATCAGGCTAAAGACAGCACGGCCGACGGAAAACAGTTCGTGGTCTCCATCCAATACGATGCCAGCAACCTGCCCGTCTGGAATCTATTCCCGGCGCTGCCCATGCCGGGAAGCACGATCTCACGCAAGTCGACAATACGGGTCGGGGGCATCTGAATGTCGGAACTTTTGCTGGGGAGGATCGGCCGGGTCGCCCGCTCGATGCTTGGCGACTCGAAGGCGAACTTCACCGTCATGACGGCGCTGTGCGCTCCGTTCGCGCTGGCGCTGGCTGCCTTCGCCATCGATGAAGGTTCGATCTATGTGGAGCGCCGGGAGGCCCAGACAATAACCGATCTGGCGGCAATCACGGCCGCCTCAAACATCAACAACATTGAGGCCGCGGTGGTGACAACGCTCGGCGATAACGGGATGCCGGGTATCGTTGTTCAGAAGGCAGGACATGCAATCGTTCCTACTCTCGGAAAGACCATTGTGTCGGTCACCGCCGGTCGATATTCACCAGAGTCGTCGCTCGGCATCGACAAGCGCTTCGAGGCCGGCAAGACGCCCTACAACGCCGTCCATGTCGCCCTGCAAAAGATACCCGCCCGCTATTTCGCGAGTTCGCTTATCGCGACTCCGGTGATCGGTACCCAAGCCGTTGCCAGCATAGCGCCGCAGGCGATGTTTTCGGTCGGGTCCAGGCTTCTCAGCGTCAATGGCGGCATCCTGAACTCGCTTCTCAGCGGCCTCCTGGGCGGCAACATTTCGCTCAGCGTCATGGACTACAACGCTCTGATCGCTGCCGACGTCAACCTGCTTTCGTTCTTTGACGCACTTGCCGTTCAGTTGCAGCTGACAGGTGTCAGCTATTCGGAGGTGTTGGCTTCGAAAGCTACGGTGGGCCAGATAGCGACGGCCATGGCTGACGTTTCACCCGTTGGCAGCACCAGCAAGCTTGCTTTGCAGACAATCGCCTCAAGGACCACCAGCACGGTCAAGATACCGCTCAATCATCTTGTCGACCTTGGATCAATTGGCCAACTGGGCCTCGGGCAACAGTCGGCCGGTTTTTCGGTCGACGCTAGCGCCATGGGCATACTGACCACCGCCGCCGCGCTGGCCAACGGCTCGAAGCAGGTCGAGCTCAATCTCGGAGCCACGATTCCGGGGCTTGTCTCCACCACGCTTGCCGTTGCCATCGGCGAACCTGCGCAATTCTCGCCATGGCTGACAATTGGCGAGAAGGGCGCCGTGGTGCGTACGGCGCAGACACGGATCAAGCTGGTGGCGTCGGTCGGCGGCAGCAATGCGACTCTCGGTGGCGGCATCAGCCTCCTGGCCGTCAAACTGCCGCTGCATGTCGAGGTGGCCTCTGCCGAAGCCAAGCTGACCGACATCAGCTGCCCGACGGGGCATCCCGACAGTTTGAAGGTTTCCATTGCCGCACGGCCGAGCCTAGCATCGCTGCACCTTGGCGCCAGCGATGCCGACAACAGCCCCTCCGCCTTCGCCGATTTCAGCAACCCACAGTCGTTTCAAAATGCCGAAATCGCGCAGGTCAGCGTGAAGCTTCTGTTTCTCACCCTAAATCTGATCGGCGTGAATGGCTCTGCGGCCTTCGAGATCACCAACACCGAGCCGACGGCATTGACCTTCAACAGCACCGAAATCGCAAACAAGACGATAAAGACCGCTTCCACGAAAAACCTGACGCAATCTCTTACCACGTCGCTGGTCAACAATTTGTCGCTTTCGGTCAGTGCGCTGAGCCTCGGGCTTGATGTAACCGCGCTGCTTGGAACGGTGAAGCCAGCAATTGTGGCGCTGCTGAACGGTGTGACTGCACCTGTCGACGAATTGGTTTATAACGTGCTTGCGGCACTGGGCGTGCGTGTCGGCGAGGCCGATGTCCGGGTCTTGGGCGCGACTTGCGGGCGCTCCGTGCTCGTTCAATGACGGCCAGGTAGGAAGGTCAGCCGGCTCGCCCGAGGAAGCAGCCCAGCGGCGGCAGCGACAGAATTTTGCTCTGCAAGGCGGCCCCAGTGCCGCCAAGATCGATTGTCTCTGCAACATCTACATCCGGCGCCAACGGCCAGTTGGCCGGCGCGTCGGCGAAATTGAAGACGCAGAGCAGCTTCTCGCCGCCGCCTTCACGAATGAAGGCAAGGACATCACCCTCTGCATCGAGAAACCGGATCGAGCCCTGTACCAGGGCCACATGCTGCTTGCGCAAGGCGAGCATCGCCCGGTAGCTGGCTAGAACCGACTTCTCCTCGCCGTTTTGGACATCAACCGCGCGGGCGCGATGGCTATCCGGCACCGGAAGCCACGGCCTGCCGGTGGAAAAACCGGCATTCTCGGCGCCTTTCTCCCAGACCATCGGCGTGCGGCATCCATCCCTGCCCTTGAACCCGGGCCAGAAGCGGATGCCGTAGGGGTCGCGCAGATCCTCGAACGCCAGTTTCGCCTCCTCCAACCCAAGCTCCTCACCCTGATAGAGGCAGATCGATCCACGCAGGCATGACAGCAGCGCGATCGAGAATTTTGCGACCCTCTCCGGATCGCCGTGGGGTCTTGTCCAGCGCGTCACGTGGCGAACGACGTCGTGGTTGGAAAACGCCCAGCAGACCCAGCCGTCGGACACTGCGCGCTCGAAGGCCTCGACGCAGCCACGTACGTGTGCTGCCGAGAATTGCGGACCGAGCAGGTCGAAAGTGTAGCACATGTCAAGCTTGTCGCCGTCGGCGGTGTAGGCGGCGAGCGTCTGCAATGAACGGTCCTCGTCGCCGACCTCACCGACAGCGGCGCGACCCTCATATCCATCGAGTAGCGCCCGAAAACGCCTGAGGAAAGCGAGGTTTTCAGGCTGCGTCTTGTCGAACAGATGCTCCTGGTAGAGGTAGGGATTGGTTTCGGTGTTGGTGCCGGCGACGCTCGATGCCAGCGGCGGGTTGCTGCGCAGCCAGCGGTCATGGACGTAGTAGTTGACCGTATCCAGCCGGAAACCGTCGACGCCGCGCTCCAGCCAGAACCGCACCGTCTCCAGCAAGGCGTCCTGAACCTCCGGATTGTGGAAATTCAGGTCCGGCTGCGAGGCGAGGAAATTGTGCATGTAATATTGCCTGCGGGTCGCATCCCACTCCCAGGCAGGGCCGCCGAAGACCGACAGCCAGTTGTTGGGCGCGGTGCCGTCAGGCCTCGGATCGGCCCAGACATACCAGTCGGCCTTGGGGTTATCGCGGCTTGAGCGGCTTTCGACGAACCATTCATGCCGATCGGACGAATGCGACAGGACCTGGTCGATGATGACTTTCAGGCCGAGACGGTGCGCCTCGGCGACCACCGCGTCGAATTCCTCCGACGTGCCGAACATCGGATCGACGGCTGTATAGTCGGACACGTCGTAGCCCATATCGGCCATCGGGGATTTGAAGATGGGCGACAGCCAGATGGCGTCGACGCCAAGCGATGCAACATGAGCCAGCCTTGAGGCAATGCCACGCAGATCGCCGCCGCCGTCCCCCGTCGTGTCCTGGAAGGAGCGCGGGTAGATCTGATAGATGACGCAGCCGCGCCACCACTCGGCATTGTCATCAGCCATCATGGGTTCTCCTCGATGCGGGCCGGCCCGACCTTGCGCTCGATCATGAAAACGACCGTTCGCCCAGGCACCGGCTGCGAGATGTCGAAAGCGCCAGCCGATGTTTCCATGGCCGGGCCCCAGAAAAATCCCTCGCGCTCCGGTAGCGTGAACATACAGGCCCGACGATCGCCATTGACGACGACCGCAAGACGGCAGCCCCCGTCGCCAGTGCCGCCGAGCACCATGGCCAGGCGATGCCGCTCAGGGTTCTGCCAGCTTCTCTCATCGACTGGCGCCCCGGTCTCGGTCGGCCAGGCAACATCCGGTACTTCCGACCCGGGCCGCGGCTCTCCGGTCAGGAAGCGCGTGTCGGAAAGTGCCGGCGCGGCGCGACGCATCGCGGCAAGTCCAGAGGCATAATGCTCCAGCGTCTGGTCACGGCCGGCCCAGTCGAGCCAGGTGATTTCGTTGTCCTGCGCATAGGCGTTGTTGTTGCCCTTTTGCGTGCGGCCGAATTCGTCGCCTGCGGTCAGCATGATCGTTCCACGCGAGGCAAACAGCGTCGCCAGCAGCGCGCATTGATCATCAAAGCGGGCCTTGGCGATGGCCTCATCGCCGGCTTCGCCTTCGACGCCGTTGTTCCACGACAGGTTCTCGTTGTGGCCATCTCTGTTCTGCTCGCCATTGGCCTCGTTATGCTTGTGCTCGTAGGCAACGATATCGGCCAGCGCCATGCCATCATGCGCGGCGATGAAGTTGACGCTGCGGCTTGTTCGCTCTCCCGCTTTGGCAAAGACATCGGACGAGCCGGCGAGCCGCGTTGCCAGCGCGCCGATCATGCCGCGATCGCCACGCCAGAAGCGGCGGATATCGTCGCGATATCTGTCGTTCCACTCGAGGAAAGGCGGCGGGAAGTTGCCGAGCTGATAGCCGTCCGGCCCGATATCCCAAGGCTCGGCGATCAGCACCCTGTCGCCAAGAACCGGGTCGTTCCGAACAGCTCTCAGCAACGGCGCATCGGTGTCGAAAACGCCCTCGACCCGCCCTAGAATGGGCGCCAGATCGAAACGGAAACCGTCGACGCCGGCATGGCGGACAAAATGACGAAGCGTGTCGAGGACCATTTCCTGGACGACCGGATGATCGCAAGCGACCGTATTGCCGGTGCCGGTGTCGTTAGCCAAGCTGCCGTCCGGCCAATGCCGGTAGTAGGCGCGGCTGTCGAGGCCCCGCAGCGACAGCGTCGGTCCAAACCTGTCGCTTTCGCCGGTGTGGTTGAAGACCAAGTCGAGGATAACACCGATGCCGGCCTCACGCAGTGCGGCGACCGTCTGCCGCAATTCCGCGAGACCGCCGGGCGCGAGGCGCGGATCGAGCGTCATGAAGGTCACGGGATTGTAGCCCCAGGCGTTGCGGAGCCCGAGTGGCGGCAGATGTCGTTCGTCGATCGACGCCGTCACCGGCATCAATTCGACCGCGCCGACCCCGAGTTTTTTCAAGTGCTCGACGACGGCCGGATGGGCAAGGGCGGCAATCGTGCCGCGCTGCTGCTTCGGGATGTCCGGATGCAACATGGTGAAGGCTCGCACCGGCACTTCGTAGACCAGTCCACCGGGCTGGAACAGCGGCGGCAAAGCAGCCAGCGGCTCTGCCAAGGCGCCGGCAATCGCCTTCGACAGCAGCGGGGCGGTGTCGGTCCCCTCGCCCCGGCGAGCGGCGAGCCGGTCGTCATAGACATACGGCCTGTCGATCTCGACGGCATAGGGGTCGACCAGCAGCTTGTCGGGATCAAACCAGAGCCCTCGCTCGGGCGCATAGTCGCCATCGGCGCGAAAGCCGTATCGGGTGCCGGCAGCGAGGCCGGCAACGAAAAGCGCGTGAACGCCCTCGCCTTCCGACCGGAGTTCGAGCCGGTCGATCTCGCGGTTTCCCCGTTCGTCAAAGATCGAGACCCAGAGCCGGCTGGCCGCAGACGACCATGCGGCGAAGCGGATACCTTCGGGGGTAATGGTAGCGCCGAGCTGGCTCATGCGGCGAGCCCTTCTCCCCTTGTGAGGGCTTTGCACGGGGAGCGAAGTGGATTTCGGTGGTCAGTGAGGGCCTTTTTGAAGGCCGGCAGAGCGGTTTTCCGCGGCCCTTGCGGGGCCTTTGTCGGTTTAGGCAGCCATCCTGCCGGATTGTGGACGCACTCCTCCCTCATGTCCGCCTCTCATCGGGTGGATAGAGGACGCCAATCATGGTGCGCAGATTGTAAGCGCAGGCGGCCAGTA
>NZ_RZTA01000199.1:0-2500 GCF_004023115.1 Mesorhizobium sp. M6A.T.Cr.TU.017.01.1.1 | reverse complement strand
AACCCATAACTGTTGCAATAGTTCGGGATGACTTGTGGCTAGGGGTGAAAGGCCAATCAAACTCGGAAATAGCTGGTTCTCCGCGAAATCTATTTAGGTAGAGCGTCGACCGAATACCCCAGGGGGTAGAGCACTGGATGGGCTAGGGGTCCTCACCGGATTACCAAACCTAACCAAACTCCGAATACCTGGGAGTACTAGTCGGCAGACACACGGCGGGTGCTAACGTCCGTCGTGAAAAGGGAAACAACCCTGACCTACAGCTAAGGTCCCCAAGTTATGGCTAAGTGGGAAAGGATGTGAGGATCCCAAAACAACCAGGATGTTGGCTTAGAAGCAGCCATCATTTAAAGAAAGCGTAACAGCTCACTGGTCTAAATAAGGGTCTTTGCGCCGAAAATGTAACGGGGCTCAAGCCATACACCGAAGCTTAGGGTTCGTAGCAATACGAGCGGTAGCGGAGCGTTCTGTAAGCTGATGAAGCCATACCCGTGAGGGGTGGTGGAGGTATCAGAAGTGCGAATGCTGACATGAGTAACGTAAGGGGAGTGAGAGACTCCCCCGCCGAAAGTCCAAGGGTTCCTGCTTAAAGCTAATCTGAGCAGGGTTAGCCGGCCCCTAAGTCGAGGCAGAAATGCGTAGACGATGGGAACCACGTTAATATTCGTGGGCCTGGAGGAAGTGACGGATCATTGAGGTAGTCCAATCTTATCGGATTGAAAGGGCTGCTGCGTGGTTCCAGGAAATAGCTCCTCCTTATAGACCGTACCCGAAACCGACACTGGTGGACTGGTAGAGTATACCAAGGCGCTTGAGAGAACTATGCTGAAGGAACTCGGCAAATTGCACGCGTAACTTCGGAAGAAGCGTGACCCTTTTCCACGCAAGTGGAGGAGGGTGGCACAGACCAGGGGGTAGCGACTGTTTATCAAAAACACAGGGCTCTGCGAAGTCGCAAGACGACGTATAGGGTCTGACGCCTGCCCGGTGCTGGAAGGTTAAGAGGAGGGGTGCAAGCTCTGAATCGAAGCCCCAGTAAACGGCGGCCGTAACTATAACGGTCCTAAGGTAGCGAAATTCCTTGTCGGGTAAGTTCCGACCTGCACGAATGGCGTAACGACTTCCCCGCTGTCTCCAGCATAGACTCAGTGAAATTGAATTCCCCGTGAAGATGCGGGGTTCCTGCGGTTAGACGGAAAGACCCCGTGCACCTTTACTATAGCTTTACATTGGCATTCGTAGTGGCATGTGTAGGATAGGTGGTAGGCTTTGAAACCTGGGCGCCAGCTCAGGTGGAGCCACCCTTGAAATACCACCCTTATCACTATGGATGTCTAACCGCGGCCCGTTATCCGGGTCCGGGACAATGTATGGTGGGTAGTTTGACTGGGGCGGTCGCCTCCTAAAGAGTAACGGAGGCGCGCGATGGTGGGCTCAGAACGGTCGGAAATCGTTCGCTGAGTGCAATGGCATAAGCCTGCCTGACTGCGAGACTGACAAGTCGAGCAGAGACGAAAGTCGGTCATAGTGATCCGGTGGTCCCGCGTGGAAGGGCCATCGCTCAACGGATAAAAGGTACGCCGGGGATAACAGGCTGATGACCCCCAAGAGTCCATATCGACGGGGTTGTTTGGCACCTCGATGTCGACTCATCGCATCCTGGGGCTGGAGCAGGTCCCAAGGGTATGGCTGTTCGCCATTTAAAGCGGTACGTGAGTTGGGTTCAGAACGTCGTGAGACAGTTCGGTCCCTATCTGCCGTGGGTGTAGGAATATTGAAAGGATCTGTCCCTAGTACGAGAGGACCGGGATGGACGGATCTCTGGTGGACCTGTTGTGGCGCCAGCCGCATAGCAGGGTAGCTATATCCGGACGGGATAACCGCTGAAGGCATCTAAGCGGGAAACCCACCTTAAAACGAGTATTCCCTGAGAACCGTGGAAGACGACCACGTTGATAGGCCGGGTGTGGAAGAGCGGCAACGCTTGAAGCTTACCGGTACTAATAGTTCGATCGGCTTGATCGTTCTCATTCCTTATGCCCATCACCAGCGCAATCCTTTGGATTGCGCCGAGATGGATGGCACAGAAAACAGCTTCTCGAGCAACGTGCGCTTTGCCGACCTGGTGGTTATGGCGGAGCGGCTGCACCCGATCCCATTCCGAACTCGGCCGTGAAACGCTCCAGCGCTGATGGTACTTCGTCTCAAGACGCGGGAGAGTAGGTCGCTGCCAGGTCTGCAAAACGCACGTTGAAAAAATCTTCTCCTTACAAAACAGGCCCGCCATACGGGAGCCCGGGCCGCGCAAGCGGCCCTTTCAGTTGGCGGAAGCTTGTACCCAGTAAGCCAGCGCTTACTTCTAAGATTGACGCGGGGTGGAGCAGCCCGGTAGCTCGTCAGGCTCATAACCTGAAGGTCACAGGTTCAAATCCTGTCCCCGCAACCAAATCAAAAACGGCCCGCTTCACGCGGGCCGTTTTGCGTTTGCGGCCCGGCACGG
>NZ_RZTA01000198.1:0-6155 GCF_004023115.1 Mesorhizobium sp. M6A.T.Cr.TU.017.01.1.1 | reverse complement strand
GTGTGGAAGGCGTCATCAAGCCAGTCAGATAAATGCCTGCACCGGACGCTACAGCTAACGTCGCCAAGGCAGCGATCGCGATGGATCGAGTCTTGGCGGACTTTCCAGGGTCATTAGGCAAAACCGCCCGAGGAGGACCGGCAACTGCCGAAGGCCTCGGTTCGGACAGATGCGCCGGCCGGACATGCGGAACGAAGACCCGCTCGCCGGGAGCCGCCGGAGGCTGACTTTGGAGCTTGGGGCCAGGCGCGACGGTTCCCCCCCTTCGCGGCAAACCTGTCCGGTCTCGGGGTGTGATCGACGCTGGCGGCGTTGTCTCCTCATCCGTGTCGTCGCGTGTCATCCTGGCGATGTCCGCCATGCTGATCGGCCGGTCTTGTGGATCCGGCTGCAGCATGGCCTCAACAATTCCACGAAAATCGGCATCGATGTCTGATAGGTCCGGAACGGTTCGGCGTTTTTCCACGATCTCGAACTGCGAGCCGCCCATGTCGATCGGTTTGCCGCGTAGAGCAGCGGCCAGCACCAACCCCAGGCTGTAGATGTCGGATTGCTCGCTGACATCGCCGCTGTAGAGCCCGAGCTGTTCGGGAGAAACGTAGTTGTACTTCCCCGCGAACTTTCCGCCGATCAGGGTCTCTCCGCCGACGGTCGCCGATCGCGCAATGCCGAAATCGATGATCTTTGCGCGTTCGACCCGGCCTCCTGGCAGGATGATATTATCCGGGGAGAGGTCGCGGTGTATTGCCCCCGCCTGGTGCACCGCGCTCAAGCCGGAAGCGAGGCGATGGCAGAGCTTGCGCACGTCTTCCGTCGGCATCGGGCCACGTCGCATGATATCGAACAGCGATTGGCCGTCGACGAATTCCATCGCAAGGTAGGGGCGTCCGATCCCCGGATCGATGGTGAAGACGTGATATCGCACGACCGCGTCGTGCGATAGGTGATTGAGGATCGACGCTTCCTTGCGGAATAGGGACAGGATCGTCTGATCGCGGGCGAACTCGGGCAAGACGATCTTGATCGCGACGTGGTCGCCGGTCTGGATGTTGTGGCCACGGTAGACTTCGCCCATGCCACCGAATGCGATCCGCTCGTCCAGTTCATAGATGCCGCTGAGTTGCGTGCCCACCGCTGTGGTGGCCACGTCAGGCGATATCCGCGTCTTGTCGTCGGCGCTCATCAGCCGCAGCCTTCCGCTCTGGAAGCACCGAGATAGGCCCCATTGCGCCCGTCTCCGATCTTGACGAGCACGATCGTGACATTGTCCGTTCCCCCGCGCGCCAGCACCATTTGCAGCAGGTTTTCGCATGCCGCCTGAGGTGTCGCCGACACCGCCGCCGCCTCGATCTCGGCGTCTGTGACATGCGCTGTCAGCCCGTCGGTGCTCAACACAAATATATCCCCCGGCATGATTTCGCCTTGCTGGAAGTCAACGACGATCTCGTCGCTGACACCGACCGCATGCGTGATCACATTGCGGCGCGGCCAGGTGAGCGCTTCGGCTGCGCTGATCATGCCTCTGTCGAGAAGTTCCTGAACCTCGGTGTGGTCCTTCGAAATCTGGGAGATCGACGCGTTGCGGATCAGATAGACGCGGCTGTCGCCAGCCCACAGGCAGGCAAACCGCCCATCCATCGCCAGCAGGGCCGCGACGGTGGAGCCAATGGTTACTCCGCGAGATTCCGATATCCTGCGGATTTCGGCGTTAGCCCGGCTCAGCCGGTCCTCGAAGCGCGCGCGAAGATCCGGTGCAGAGCTTGCAATGCCGATCGTTGCCAGATGATCGACGATGCTGGCCGAAGCGACTTCCCCAGCATCATGTCCACCCATTCCATCGGCCACCACCCACAGGCCAGTTTCCGGCTCGACCAGATAGCTGTCTTCATTGAGCTCACGGACACAGCCTCTGTGGCTGACGCCGAAGCTTTCAAAGGGAAGGGCGACATTGTTCAATTTGCCACCAAGCGCTTCTCAAGCGTCCTCTACGGCGCACTGTCAGGCGCTCGCTCGCGCCAGTTTGCCACAGGCTCGAACATTAGAGTATCGAAATCAACGTTCGCGTGTCTGTTGCCGATGGACAGCGCCACCGTATCGGGAAGCTCAATGTCATCTCAAAACGCCTTTGGACAGTTGAACCCCGAAAGCGCAGGAAGGAAGAGAGGGTTGGGGTCCGAATTGGTCTGGATCGTATAGGCGACATCACGTCCGCCGATCACGAAGCGGGCTTCCGTGTTGCCGCCTGTGCTGGTGATATCAGCCTTGTCCAGCAGACGCTTCAGCGCCCACGGACCGTCGAACTTGATCGCGGACTCACGGCCCGGCATTTCCGGCGTAAGGCTCAGGCTCGCGGACGCGGAAGCCATGCCGCTCGGCCAGGTCACCGTGCTTGGCGCGTTGCCGGCCTGGTTGCTTTGGACGATCTGGCCATCGACGTCGAGGACCGCCGTATCGGCATCGCCATGCAGTGAAAACGGGGTAAAGGTGACGCTGACCGAGGGCACCGAACCACCTGAAGGAAAGAAGGCGTTGCGGATTTCCGCGGCCAACTGGAAGTTTTTCAAGGTCGACTTCGACAGGTCGCGCCCGAAGCGCGCATCCTGTTTCCAGCTCCAGTCCTGGCCGGTCATGTCGATTAGCGATGCGAGATTCTGTGCAAAGAACCGGTCCATCAGCCCGCCTGGAGCGAACAGTTTCGCAAAATCCGCCATCGCAATATCCTCCGGGCCATTGCCGGCGAATGGATAACGGCCCGCAACCACCTCCTCGCAAGTGCGCGTGACCGTCTGGTCGAGCATCTGGTTCAAATTCGCTAAGGAGGTTTCTGCGACATTGCCGTCAAACTCGTCGGCGGTCGCGGTGACCATTCGGGCGAGTTGCTTGGGCAGACGCGAGACATTGGCGCGCAGGGTGGATATCTGCAGCTGTAGATTCATGTTGACGCGTTCCGTTTGCGAAGGGACATCGGCCGCCAGTTGCAGGCTCTGATAGATATCGCGGAAATTCTGGGTCAACGCATCGATTGGGCGGCGTCCGGCCGGACCGTTCACCAAAGCCCGGAACGATCTGAATTGCGCTTCGATATTCGCCCCAGGGTTTTGCGCGCTAGCGGACCCTGTACCGGCCCGGCTTTGCGATTTGCCGATGGCGATTTGAATGCCGATGCGGGCTAATCCCCTGGCGACATCTGCAGGGTTCTGCGTCTGGTCTTGAAGCGCGTCGGCTTCGGAACCAGCTTCTCGCGTCAGAGCTGTTTCGTCGGCGATCGCTGTAAAAAGCTGGTCGATTGGCGAGGTTGGTGACGCGGCGGCGGAGAGCGCGATATACTGCGGCTTGTCCTTCAGCATCGCCTTGAACTTCAATTTGTCGAGAACGCCGTTCCACGCCGCGGCGAATTCCCTCCCATAGCGATCGAGAAGTTCGGGACCGAGCTTGAGCAATTCCTGATCGATGCCGCCTTGCTCGCCACCGCCGCCGAGAACCCACTGGTCGTCGACAAGCGTCTGCGCAATGCGCGAGAGTTGTCCGAGATAGAAGTTGTTGAAGCCGCCATAGGTGTAGAGACCGGGAACGCGCAGGCCGGACAGATCGCCACCGTCGACACGCTCGAACAACAGCTGTGCTTCCGGGCCGCCTTCCACAGAGACGGAAAAATCGTCCAGCGCTGCCGCGTATACCGCCGACTTGACCAAGGCGGAGGCACGATCGGCAAGGCTCATGCGTCCGAGCGAGCGTTGAGCGGATTCGACAAGTGGCTGGTTGAGTTCGAAAACTGGATCATAGGCGTCATCCAACGCAAGCATGGCGCGCAGATGCTTTTCGAGTTGCGCCCGTCCCGCGCGGTTGTTTTCGCCCGGATAACGGTTCTGCTCCCAATCCTGCCTCATCCAGGACACGATCAACTCATCGTCGATCTTCGGCGCCTTGCCGCCAAGCATCAGGTAGATCTTCAGCGGTTCGTAGAGCGCGGCGGGATCAGCCATCTTGACCTGGATCGTCCGTTCGGCCTGAAGCAGCAGGCGCGAGCGGAACATGCGCTCCAGCGCTTGCCGGTAAGCTGTTTTCGATGCCGAAAGAAGTCTTTCCCGCTGACCGAGGCCGAACGTCTCCTCGATAGGTGTCGGCAAGTCACTGGTGCCGAACCCGGCCGGCAGATCGCGCAACTGGTCGAGCGGGCCAATGACGTTTTCGAGGTCGACATCGGCGACCGTCGTGCTTTTGAGTAGCGGGTCTGCCGTCTCGCGATACTGGCTTATAGCTTGCGTGGTAGAGGCGATCAGCGATCTGTTGGCCGTAAAGCTCAGGGCCAAGGTGCCCAGAGCCGCCGCAGCGAACAATGTTATTGCGCCAAGACCGCCATATCTGGCGATCGCTGCATGCCTTTCGACCGACTTGTCGTATGAAACCCACCCGGATTCCGCGAAAATGACGCCGGTCAGAAGATCATGCAAGAAGAAGCTTTTGCCAGCGCCGGAAAGGTGGGCGCGAGAGGCGCTGCCGAAACTGCGACCGATTGCGCCCAGCACCTGGTCGATCGGCGTACCCTCCTGCGTGCCTGATGAAAAATAGAATCCACGCAGGCTGACGTTCACCTGGCTGCGGGCCGGATCGAAAATGCTGGCGATGAAACTGGTAATACGGCCTTTCAGCGCGCCAAACTGGGCTGGAAAGCCAAAGATGGATATGCGCACGACCGGATCGGCCTCTTCCTGCAGGCGGTCGGCCATCTCGTCTGTCAGGCGTTTTGCCAATGCGTCGAATTCGGCCGGTGACTCACCGACCATGTTCTTGCTGCGATCGGCAGTCTGGAATGTCGTGCCCCATACTTTGCGGCGGCGCTGCTCGTCGAAACCGCCAAAATAATCCATGAAACCGGAGACAAGGTCGGCCTTGGTGAAGAGCAGGTACACCGGGAACCGGATTTTCAGTGTTTCGTGAATTTCGCGCAGACGGCTGCGTATCTCAACGACATGGACACCAAGCTGCTGATCATCGAGGCTCATGAGATCGGCAAGGCTGATGGCCAGAATAACGCCGTTTATCGGTTGCCTGGCGCGGTATCTCTTGAGCACCGACAAGAAGGCGAGCCAGCTCTTCTTGTCGCTCTGCGCGTTGGAATCCTGCGTCGTGTAGCGTCCGGCGGTGTCGATCAGCACCGCCTGGTCGGTGAACCACCAGTCGCAGGATCGGGTGCCGCCAACGCCGGCCACCGGCTGGGCGTCCCCCGAACCGGCAAGCGGAAAATTCAGACCCGAATTGACCAACGCCGTTGTTTTGCCGGCACCGGGCGGGCCGATGACGATGTACCAGGGGACCTCGTAGAGGAAATTGCGCTTGCCGCTCGACCGCTTGAGCGCAGCGATGGCCTCATTCATACGAGCCTCGAGCACCTGCGAGTCGTCATCCTTGTCGTCGTTGCGGGCAACTATGGTTTCGAGCGCTTTTTGCGCCTTTCGCATTTGCCAGAAACGAAATCCATAGAAGAGCGTCACGGTCGCAACGATCACGCCGATGATCGTCACGCGCAGCCAGACGGGTGCCAGCGGGCGGGTATCGGCAAAGCGGATCAATGGGCCGGCAAACCAGACGGCTGCCGCGAAACCGGCCAACGCCATGACGCTGAATATCCGCAGCAGCCAACGCGTCATGGGCGCTTCCAAATGGCCGTGCTCACAATGTCTCCTCCTTGGGGATCATCACATCAACACGGCGATTCTGGGCGCGGCCTTCCGGCGTCGCATTGTCGGCGATCGGCTCGTCCTCACCCTTGCCCTCGACCGTGATCCGCGAAGGCTTGCTGAACCTCGGCGCCATCATCGCTTCGACAGCCTTCGCCCGGGCGACCGAAAGGTCGAAGTTGGATTTGAACGCGCTCGATTTTCGCGGCTTCACATTGTCCGTATGGCCGACGATCCTGATCGGTCCGGGCTCGGGTTCCAGCGCGGCGGCGATGTCTGCGGCAATCGGCCCAAACTCCGGGTTCACCTCGGCCCTGCCGGACTGGAACAACAGGACGTTGTTGATCTCCACCACAATGAACATGCCCTGCGTGCCGACGGCCAGCCCACCGCGTGCGATATCCTTGGCCAGTGCCGAGCGGATGCGATCGATCTGGTTGGCGGCGGCGGGCGGAGTGACTGTCATCGTCACAGCCG
>NZ_RZTA01000197.1:0-6194 GCF_004023115.1 Mesorhizobium sp. M6A.T.Cr.TU.017.01.1.1 | reverse complement strand
GCCCTCTCGAGCTTGACGGTCAGCGCCTTGCCGGACGGGGTGATGATTTGCGCCGGGCCGGGGTCGTCGCTCATTGTCTGGCGGCGGATTTCCAGCATCATGCCGCGGCCGTCGGCGGTCAGCCGCTCTTCCTCGAGCTCGGGCTCCTTCATCAGCCAATGGGCGATGCGGCGATAGAGCTGGACATGCGGGCCGCCGCCCTCGAAGCCGCGCGCCCACAGCCAGCCCTGGTCGGACAGAAACATGCCGACGCGGCCTTCGCCCTTGCGGTCGAGCAGGAGCAGCGGACGGTTGTCCGCGCCCTTCATCACCGCCTCGCCCTCGGGGTTCTCGACGCCGATGGTGCGGAACCAGCGGCTCCAGTGCGGCGGCTCGGTGGCGGAGCCGTCGAGTCCGCGCGTCACCGGATGGCGCTGGCCGAGCTCGGTGAGGCGTGGATAGAAGGCCTTGTCGACAACTTCGCCGGTCGGCATCGCCGGCAGCGCCGACATCAAAGGCGTGCGGGCGATCGAGCTTTCACCGGCATATTCGGGCCCTGCCGCGATCAGCAGCGCGCCGCCTTTCTCGACATATTCGGCGATGTAGTCGTAATAGAGGATCGGCAGCACGTCGCGGTGCTGGTAGCGGTCGAAGATGATCAGGTCGAAATCCTTGATCTTCTCGACGAACAGCTCGCGCGTCGGAAACGCGATCAGCGACAATTCGTTGATCGGCGTGCCGTCCTGCTTCTCCGGCGGCCGCAGAATGGTGAAGTGGACCAGATCGACCGAGGCGTCGGACTTCAGCAAATTGCGCCAGGTGCGCTCGCCGGCATGCGGCTCGCCGGAGACCAGCAGCACGCGCAAATTCTCGCGGATGCCGTCGATCAGCGCGATGGCGCGGTTGTTGGTGTCGGTGAGTTCGCCGGGCTCGGGATCGATGGCGAGTTCGACGATGTTGCGGCCGGCGCCGGGAATGGTCACCTGCAGCGGCATGGCCTGGCCGATGGTGGCGCGCTCGACCGAAACCTGCTCGCCATTGACCGACACGCGCACATCGACCGAGCCGGCCTCATTGTTGGTGCCGATGACGCGATAGGTCATTTCGAGCGGCTTGCCGACCAGACCGAAGCGCGGCGCATTCTCGAAGCGGATGCGGCGATCCTTTTCCTGGTCGTTGCCGGTGATCAGCGCGTGCAGCGGGGCGTGGAAGTCGGGTGTGCCGGCGGGGGCGTCATGCACCTCGCCATCGGTGAGCATGATGGCGCCGCCGATGCGCGAAGGCGGCACGTCGCGGAAAGCGCTTTCAAGCGCACCGAAAAGCCGCGTTTCAGTGCGCTCCTCGGCGGCTTCCGACTTGCCGGCCTCAACAACGCGGACGTCGAACTGCTTGAAGCGGCCGAGGCGCTGCTGAAGCCCGGCCAGCGCCTCGTCGGTCTGCTTGGTGCGTTCGCCAATGTCCTGGCTCTGGCTGCGGTCGACGACGACGGCGACGACGCTTTTCAGCGCCTCGCGCTCTTCGTCGAGGGCCACAGGGTTGAGCAGGGCCGCACCCAGCGCGAGCAGGGCGGCGAAACGGAAGACCGCGCCGCGCTGGCGAAACCACAGGCCGACCAGTGCCAGCAGCAACAGCGGCGCCAGCACCAAGCCAAGCAGCGGCCAGGAAATGAGCGGTTCGAAGGCGAGCGACCAATTCATGGCTTACTGCCCCAGCCGTTCGAGCAGCACCGGCACATGCACCTGATCGGATTTGTAATTGCCGGTCAGCATGTACATCATGATGTTGACGCCGGCGCGCAGCGCATAAATGCGCTGCATCGGATCCGACGGCACGGTCGGCAAAAGCGGATCGCCATTCTCGTCGACCGCCCAGGCGCCGGCGAAATCATTGGCGGTGATCATGATCGGCGAGACGCCGTCGCCGGTGCGCACCGGACGGTTCTCGGTGTTGCTGGCTTCGAGCGACGCCGCGACCCAGAGCGGGCTGCCGGCAAAGCGTCCGGGAAACTCAGGCAGGATGTAGAAGGATTTGGTCAGCACATGGTCCGACGGCACCGGTTCCAGCGGCGGCACGTTGAGGTTGCCGAGGATGTCGCGCAGCCGCTCCGTCGCCGGGCTGGCCGAATCCGCGCCGATGCCGGTGGCGAACTGGTCGCGCGTGTCGAACAGCACCGTGCCGCCCTGCTGCATATAGGCGTCGACGCGGGCGATCGCGGCCTGGCTCGGCATCGGCGCGGCAGGGTCGATCGGCCAGTAGATCAGCGGATAGAAGGACAGCTGGTCCTTCGAGATATCGACGCTGGCCGGCGCGCCCGGCTCGAGCGCGGTCTTCTCGATTAGGAAGCGGGTCAGGCCCTCCAGCCCGGCCCGGCTGATCGAATCGACGCTCTGTTCGCCGGTCTGCACATAGGCGATCCGGGTCTTCGAAATGTCCTCGATCGCCCGGTCATCGCCCGGTTTGGCATCGTCGGCGCGGGCGATGTCGGTGTGGCCGCCCAGGGCGCCGAGCGCAATCAGCAGGGCGGCGGTGGTTGCGGCAGCAGTGCCGGCGCGGCGCGGCCGGCGCGAGAACAGGCCGCCCATCCAGAACACGGCCAGCGTGTCGAGCACCATCAGCAACAGTGCTGCCGCCACCAGCGGGCCTTTCAAATTGTGCGATTCGTCGAAAGCGTACTGGATGGTGGTGACCGGCACGGTGATCTGAGGACGGACCAGCGGCGCGAAGCTGCTTTCGGCATTGAGCAGATTGTGGGCGAAGACGCCGGTTTCGGAGCCGTACAGGCCGGGCGGGTTCTCGAACGTCACCGGCAGCGGGCCGGCACCCGGCACCAGCGGCCTTGCATCCGGCGTCGGCGGCACCAGCGTGCCGTCGGCCGATATCATGCGGTAGGGCGCCAGCGAAGTGGCGGCGGCCTCGGCATTGGCGACCGCCGCACCCTGGTTGCGCGACAGTTGCACGATGCGGCGCAGCATCTCGACGAAGCTGCCGGAGATCGGCAGGTTCGACCAGGTCGCCTCCGGCGTGACATGGAACAGGACGAGCGTGCCCTTGCCCTTCTTCATTCCGGTCACCAGTGGCGTGCCGTCGGCAAGCGTGGCCCAGGTGCGCTCGACGATATCGGGCGTCGGCTCAGCCAGAACCTGCCTGGTGACGGTGACCTCGGCGGGCGGAGCGAGGTCGGCGAAGGGACCGGTCTTCGGAAAATCGGTGACCGCCTGCGGCGTCGTCCACGACAGCGCGCCGCCGAGCGAGCGCTCGCCGGTGCGCAGCCTGACCGGCAGCAGATCGTCGTCATTGCCGGCGGCGACCAGCCGCGAGCCGGCGAACCGCACCAGCGTGCCGCCATTGTCGACCCAGTCGACCAGCCTTTGCCGCACCTGCTCCGGAATGGTGCCGACATCGGCCATGACGATCATCGCCGGCTTCTGGTCGAGAAGCTGCGGGATGGCGTCGGCGAGATCGGCGCTCGACGGCTCAGCCAGATCGGCGAAGGGCTGCAGCGCGCGTCTGATATAGTAGAGTGGCGACAGAAGCGGCTGCGCCTGGTCGGCCTCGGCCTGCGACAGCAGCCCGACGCGGCGGCGCTTGGAATTCTCGTCGAGCACGCGGACGGCGCCGGCCTGCCGCTGGCCGTCGAGCGTGATCGAGGCGAAGTCGTTGCGCAGCTCGAACGGCACCGCCATCGTGCCGGTGGCGGTGGATTCGCCCGGCGAGAAGGTCAGCGTGGCGTCGGCGATGCGGCGGCCCTTATCGTCAAAGGCGCCGGCGGTCACCTGAGCCGGCGCCGGATCGCCCGGCGCGCGGATGGCGGTCAGCTCGAAGCCGTCCACCTGGTTGTCGGCGCCGGTCAGGCCGATCAAGGCAGGCCGGTCGGAAACGGCCCAGACGACACGGGCGGCGTTCTTCGACAAAAGCGTGTTGAAGGCGGCCTCGTCACCTTCCGCCGCCAGACCGTCGGCGAGCACGGCGACGCTGGCGCCCGGCAAGCTCTCCAGGGTTGCCGCGACGCGGGCGTAGACGGCAGGGCGGTCGGTCGGGATCGGCCTCGGCTTTGCCGCGCGCAGCCGGTCGAGCGCGGCGGCGGCGTCGAAGGGGCCGATCTCGGCATTCGGCTTTTCGGCGGTGAAGGCGATGATGACAGGCACCTCGTTGGAGCTGGCATCGGCGATCAGCCGTTCGGCCGTGGCGACGCGCTGGCCCCAGTCGGCGGCACTTGCCCAGTCGTTGTCGATCACCAGCGCAAGGGCGGCGCCTTCGGCCGGCAGTTTTTCACGCGGGTTGAAGACAGGTTCGGCCAGCGCCGCAACGATAAGGGCCGCCATCAGCAGCCTGAGCAGCGTCAGCCACCATGGGCTCTGCTGCGGCGTCTCCTCGCGCTTCAGCACCCGGGCCAGGATCTTCAGCGGTGGGAATATCTCGGTCTGCGGCTTGGGCGGGGTGAACCGCAAAAGCCACCAGATCACCGGCAGCGCCAGAAGGCCCCACAGCACCATCGGCGCCCCGAAGGAGAGCGGCAGCCAGCTCATGCGCGGATCCTCCCGGCTGAGCTGCCATCGACGGTCATCGCCATATGGACACGCACCAGCGCATCGGAGGCGAGGCGATCGGTGTGGTTGACCGTGAAGCTCCAGCCGAGCCGCTTGCACCAGTCGGTCAGCTCCTGGCGGCGGGCGATGTAAAGCAGGCGGTATTCATCGCCCAGCGTTTCGGCGCGGCCGGCGGTCAGCTTGTCGCCGGTCTCGGGATCGGTGAATTCGGTACGGCCGGCATAGGGAAATCTCTCCTCGGCCGGGTCGGCGACCTCGATCAGATGGGCACGCACGCCGTGGCGGGCGAGCACGTCGAGCCAAGCGATGGTGTCCTCGACCGGATCGAGGAAATCGCTGACGATGACGATGTCGCAGAAGCGGCGAATGCCGGACAGGTCGGGCTTTGCCGGCAATTCGCCGGCATGGGTGAGTTGCGCCGCGATACGCTCGGCGCCGTTGCGGGCGGTGAACGGATCGGTCAGCCCGGGCCAGGCGATACGCTCGCCGCTGCGCGACAGAAGCTCGGCCATGGCCAGCGCCAGCACCAGCGCGCGGGATTCCTTCGAGACGGTGGCTCCGGTCGATTTGTAGAGCATTGAGGGCGAGGGATCTGCCCACAGCCACACCGTATGGGCCGCTTCCCATTCGCGGTCGCGCACATAGATGTGATCGTCACGGGCCGAGCGGCGCCAGTCGATACGTGAGGAATCGCCTTCGACATAGGGCCGGAACTGCCAGAAATTCTCGCCGATGCCGCGCTTGCGGCGGCCGTGCCAGCCGGCGATCACCGTGTTGACGATGCGGCGCGCCTCGACCAGCAGGTCAGGGACCAGCGACGCCCGCAACCGGCCGCGGGCGAGCGCGTCACGCGTCGCTGCCGGTGCCTGGGCCTCGCCTATACGCGCCATCAGATGCCTTTTGCCAGTTTCGCCACCACGTCGCGCACGGTGGTGCCCTCGGCACGGGCGGCAAAGGTCAGCGCCATGCGGTGCTGCAGCACCGGCTCGGCCAGCGCTCTGATGTCGTCGACCGACGGCGCCAGCCGTCCGTCGTAAAGGGCGCGGGCGCGGGCGCACAGCGTCAGCGCCTGGCTGGCGCGTGGGCCCGGGCCCCAGGCGACGTGTTTATCGGTCTCGGCATTGCCCTGGCCGGGGCGCGCCGAGCGCACCAGCTGGAGGATCGCCTCGACGACGCTTTCCGGCACCGGCATGCGGCGGATCAAGGTCTGGATCTCCTTCAGCCGCGACGGCTGCAGCACGTTCTGCGCCTTAGCATCCTCGATGCCGGTGGTTTCCAGCAGGATGCGGCGCTCCGCCTCGATTTCGGGATAGAGGATGTCGACCTGCATCAGGAAGCGGTCGAGCTGCGCCTCGGGCAGCGGATAGGTGCCCTCCTGTTCCAGCGGGTTCTGCGTTGCCAGCACGTGGAACGGCGCCGGCAGGTCATGGCGGACACCGGCAATGGTGACGTGGTATTCCTGCATCGACTGCAGCAGCGCCGACTGGGTGCGCGGCGAGGCGCGGTTGATCTCGTCGGCCATCAGCAGCTGCGCGAAGATCGGCCCGGAGATAAAGCGGAAAGAACGCTTGCCGAATTCGTCCTGCTCCATCACCTCGGAGCCGAGAATGTCGGACGGCATCAGGTCGGGCGTGAACTGGATGCGGCGGGAATCGAGGCCGAGCACGA
>NZ_RZTA01000196.1:0-6246 GCF_004023115.1 Mesorhizobium sp. M6A.T.Cr.TU.017.01.1.1 | reverse complement strand
ACTTTGAACACATCGACGTAGATCTGCTGTGCCGAGGCGATGAAGCCGAACATGGCGGCGAAGATGAAGGTGCTGGCAAAGGCGTAGCAGAGCGCGATGCGATTGGTCAGCACGATGCGGAAACCGCCAAGGACGGATGATGCCGTCAGCGGCCGGCGATATTCGGGATGCAGCGTTTCCGGCAGCCGCAGCAGCGACCAGGCCGAGACGATCAGCGCGCCTGCCGCCATGGTGATGAAGATCCAGTGCCAGGAAGCAAACAGCATGATGAACTGACCGATGCCTGGCGCCACCACCGGAATGGCCATGAACACCATGAAGATCAGCGACATCACCTCAGCCATGCGCCGGCCTTCGAACGTGTCGCGCACGATCGAGACGGCGATGACGCGCGTGGCGGCCGCACCAATGCCTTGCACCAGCCTGCACAGAAGAAGAATAGCGAATGACGGGGCGATAGCCGCGGCAGCCGCCGCTGCGACGTAGATCACCAGTCCGACGACGAGTGGAGCACGGCGTCCAAAACGGTCAGAGATCGGTCCGAAGAAAAGCTGCCCGCCGCCAAAACCCAGGATGTAGGCGGCAATTACATACTGGCGGTGGTTTTCATTTTCCACGCCCAGCGAGGCGCCGATTTGCTGCAGCGCCGGCAGCATGATGTCGATGGCCAGCGAGTTGAGCGCCATCAATGCCGCGCACAATGCGATGAATTCCCAGCGCGGAATAGGCAAGGTGCTTGCCCGTTGCGGCGCTTGTGCATGCTGATCCACGGCAAAGTCCGATCTTCAAACGAAAAAGCGCCGGCGCGCCGGCGCATTCATTCGTCTTGTGCCCCGATAGCGGGGAGGTAGTCAGTTTACCGAGGTGGGGGCTGGCCCGGCGTTTAGCGCATGACCCCGAAAACCGGGACCGATTTTCGGAAAGGATCATGCGCAAACAGAATTCAGGCGGCGCCTTTGACGCTCACGCCCTTTTCGACGAGGAACGTCTGCAGCTCGCCCGCCTGGAACATCTCGCGGATGATGTCGCAGCCGCCGACGAACTCACCCTTGACGTAGAGCTGAGGGATGGTCGGCCAGTTGGAGTATTCCTTGATACCTTGCCGCAGATCGGCCGAGGTCAGCACGTCCACGCCCTTGTAGTCGGCCCCGATGTAGTCGAGGATCTGCACGACTTGACCGGAAAATCCGCATTGCGGGAAACCGGGCGTGCCCTTCATGAAAAGGACGACGTCGTTGCCCTTCACTTCGCTGTCGATGTAGTCGTTGATACCGCTCATAGAGAATCCTTTCATGCCCGCGGGAGTCGGGCTCGAAACATATCCTTTCAAATAAACCCATAGGTTGCCTGAAACAAGACGTTTGCCGCCTCGTCACGCAAATGGCGCAAAGGATGGCTTGATATTGGGCCAAGAGCATCGGCCAGCTATTTCCCCGGGAAGCGATGAAAAGGCGACATAGCGCGGCGATCCTGATTGGTGTTCTGCTTGTCGCACTGGCCCTGATCTGGTGGTTCAGGCCGTTGGAGCACCCGCCTGTCACCGTCGGCGGCGAACTGCCCGGACCATGCCGGGATTTCAGCTTCGAGGCGGTTCCCTACATCGTCTGCGAGATCGATCTTCGCAGCTACGACGTCGCTGTCTTCCACGCCGGCGACGACGGCAGGGCCTTCGGTTCGCTGGAAAAGTTCGACAAGGCGATGTCGGGCGAGGGCAGGCCGGTGCTGCTCGCCATGAATGCCGGCATGTATCATGAGGATCTGACGCCGGTCGGCCTTCTCGTCGAAAATGGTCGCGAGATGACGCCGCTCAACCTCGCTGTTGGCGAAGGCAATTTCTTCCTGAAGCCAAACGGCGTGTTCCTGATCCGCAAGGACGGCAAGGCGGCGATCATGGAAACGAACGCCTATGCCGCCGCAAAGCCGGACGTGGCGTTCGCCACGCAGTCCGGCCCGATGCTGGTGATCGACAGCCGGCTCCATCTCCGCTTCGAGGCGAACGGCACGTCGCGTTACATCCGCAACGGCGTCGGCGTGCGTGACGAAAACACGGTGGTGCTGGCGATCTCGCGCTCGCAAGTCAGTCTCGGCAGCTTTGCACGCCTGTTCCGCGACGAGCTAGATTGCCCCAACGCGCTTTTCGTCGACGGCGTGGTTTCGGCGCTGTCGAATGGCGAGAGGATGATCGTCGGCGGAAGCTATCCGGCAGGGCCGATCATTGCCGTCTCAGCGAAAAGGTGACGAAGGGGTTGGACGCGGAAACTCAGTCCGGCACGCTGGTCTGCAGGGCGAGCGCGTGCAGCACGCCGCCCATATTGCCCTTCAGCGCGTCGTAGACCATCTGATGCTGCTGGACGCGGCTTTTTCCGCGAAAGCTCTCGGCCACCACCTCGGCCGCATAGTGGTCGCCGTCGCCAGCCAGGTCGCGAATCGTCACCTTGGCGTCCGGAATGCCTTCCTTGATCAGCCGTTCGATGTCGTGCGCGTCCATTGCCATACGAGGATTCCTTGTTCAGGTCGTGATCTCATAGATATGATCGAAATGGCGGATGAACCACACCGAAACGGCCCCACTCGATCATATCACGGGTCGACGACCTCATTTGCCATGAAGCGAGGAAACCAGGATTCGTGGGCAGCGGTCAATTCTCCGACTGGGATCGCCCGTGCCTCGCCGAGTTTCAGGTCACTACCGCCGGTCGAGCCGATCCACGGCGCGAAGATACCGAGCTTGCTCTGCTCTTCGCGAATAGCGTCCCATTCCTTGCTTTGCGGATCGATCGACAGCGTCAAGAGATAGCGGCCCTGATCCTCGCCGAACCAGACCGGGATCGGATCGGCCCCGACCAGGCCGGGGACGGTCGCGCCAATACCGGACGCCATCGCCATCTCAGCCAGCGCGACCGCAATGCCGCCGTCGGAGACATCGTGTGCTGCGGTAACGACGCCGGAGGCGATCAGGGCGCGCACATGGTCGCCGACGCGCTTTTCATGGTCGAGGTCGACCGGCGGCGGCGGGCCGTCGGTGCGGCCATGGATGTCGCGCATATAGGCCGACTGGGCGAGATGCGTTCCCCACCTGGACGGCGCGCCGACCAGTAGGATCATCTGGCCCTCGGCGGCAAAGCCGATCCGCGTCATTTTGGACCAGTCGGCGATCAGTCCAACGCCGCCGATGGTCGGCGTCGGCAAGATGCCTTGCCCGTTGGTTTCGTTGTAGAGCGAGACATTGCCGGAGACGATCGGAAAGCCGAGCGCGCGGCAGGCATCGCCGATGCCTTTCACGGCGCCGACCAATTGGCCCATGATCTCGGGCCGTTCCGGATTGCCGAAATTCAGGTTGTCGGTCGCGGCGAGCGGCAGGGC
Source organism: Mesorhizobium sp. M6A.T.Cr.TU.017.01.1.1 (assembly GCF_004023115.1). Taxonomy (NCBI): domain Bacteria; kingdom Pseudomonadati; phylum Pseudomonadota; class Alphaproteobacteria; order Hyphomicrobiales; family Phyllobacteriaceae; genus Mesorhizobium; species Mesorhizobium sp. M6A.T.Cr.TU.017.01.1.1. The sequence continues at coordinate 2,883 of NZ_RZTA01000196.1, read as the reverse complement.
GCCAGTGGCGGTAAGGTTGCGCCAGCATTCAGCGACCGCCTGCTTGCCGCCCTCATAAGGGTCGGCCTCGCAATAGCGCGGCGTGACGTCGGAGGAGAAGGCGAGCGCCTTGGTCGGATGACCCTCGACACGCACCACGCCGGCATCGCCGCCCGGAAGCTGCAGCGAATTGCCCTGGATCAGCGTGTCGTACTGCTCCCATACCCAGCGGCGCGAGGACAGGTCGGGTCCGCCGAGCAGTTTCAGCAAAGCCTCGGCGACATCCGCTTGTGGTGCATCGCTGGCTGCCAGGGGCGCCGGCTTCTTCGGCTCGGTCCAGGGACGGTCATATTCCGGCGCCTGGTCGCCAAGGTCCTTGATCGGCAGATTGGCGACCTCATCGCCCTGGTGCAGCACGCGAAAGCGCAGATCGTCGGTGGTCTTGCCGACAATGGCGAAGTCGAGGCCCCATTTGAGGAAGATCGCCTCGGCTTCCTTTTCCTTTTCGGGGCGCAGCACCATCAGCATGCGCTCCTGGCTCTCCGACAGCATCATCTCATAGGCGCTCATGCGCTCCTCGCGCACCGGCACCTTGTCGAGGTCGAGCTCGATGCCGAGGTCGCCCTTGGCGCCCATTTCGACCGCCGAGCAGGTGAGGCCGGCGGCCCCCATGTCCTGGATGGCGATGACGGCGCCGGACGCCATCAGCTCGAGGCAGGCTTCGAGCAGGCATTTTTCAGTGAAGGGGTCACCGACCTGAACGGTGGGCCGCTTCTCGTCGATCTTGTCGTCGAACTCGGCCGAGGCCATGGTCGCGCCGCCGACACCATCGCGGCCGGTCTTGGCGCCGAGATAGACGACCGGGAGGCCGACGCCCTTGGCTTCCGACAGGAAGATGGCATCGGTCTTGGCGAGCCCCGCCGCGAAGGCGTTGACCAGGATATTGCCATTGTAGCGCGCGTCGAAATTGACCTCGCCGCCGACTGTCGGCACGCCGAAGGAATTGCCGTAACCGCCGACACCGGAAACGACACCGGCAACCAGATGTTTGGTCTTGGGATGGTCCGGCGCACCGAAGCGCAGCGCGTTCATCGCTGCGATCGGCCGCGCGCCCATGGTGAAGACATCGCGCAGGATGCCGCCGACGCCGGTCGCCGCCCCCTGATAGGGTTCGATATAGGAGGGGTGGTTGTGGCTCTCCATCTTGAAGACGACGCAGTCGCCGTCGCCGATATCGACCACACCGGCATTTTCGCCCGGACCCTGGATGACCCGCGGCCCGGTGGTGGGCAGCGTGCGCAGCCACTTCTTCGAGGATTTGTAGGAGCAGTGCTCGTTCCACATCGCCGAGAAGATGCCAAGCTCGGTGAAGCTCGGTTCGCGACCGACCAGGTCGAGGATGCGCTGATATTCGTCGGGCTTCAGCCCGTGCGCGGCAATAAGTTCCGGAGTGATCGGGGCGGAATTGGAAATGGTCATGGGCGGAAATTTATATCCTTGGGATCGAGTCCCGTCTTATCGCAAGCTTTGCAGCCGATACACCCCATCAAGCGACGAAAACGATGAATAGCCACAGGGGCAGCAAGTAGCGAAAGATCGCCACTCGACCCGCCTGTTTCAAGCCGGTTCAGGAGAAACTGTCGTAGCCGGCACGGCCTTCGTCCAGAAGCCGCCTGATCACCGCGAGACCATGCGCTAAGTCCTCTCGCCGTTCGGGCTGTGACACGCCAAAGCGGACGCCATGGAAAACCTGTTCGGAGCGCCCCGCCTTGAACTCGTCCTCATCGTCGATCAGCACGCCATGCTCGAGGCAGGCTTGCTTGAAGGTGCCGGAAAGCCATGGATCGGGCAAAGTGAGCCAAACGAACGGCACGTTATCCAACGCCTTGAAGTCGAAGCCGTCGAGTGTCTCGCGAACGATCCCTATGCGCGCGCTGATTTCGGCAATGCTGCGTTTGCGCATCTCGCTGGCCTGGCCGGACAGCACCAGCCGGCTGCCCACCTCTGCCAGCAGGAAGGCGAGGCCGCCGGTCATCATCTTGTGGGCGACCCTGATGCGGTGGCGATAGGCCGGCGGGCAGGCAAGCCAGCCGCTACGAACACCCGCCGCGACCGATTTCGACAGGCCGCCGGCAACGATTGTCCGTTCCGGCGCATATTCGGCGAGCAATGGTGTTGGGTCGTCTGTCATGCCGCCATAGAGATCATCCTCAATCAGGACGACATTGTATTGACGGGCGACGCGCGCGATGGCCTCGCGGCGCGTTGCCGACAGCGTCACCAATGTCGGGTTCTTGGCCGTCGGCATCAGGAACATTATTTTCGGATGTTTTTGCGCACAGACGCGCTCGAAATCATCGGGATCGATGCCTTCGTCGTCCGCCGCCACCAGTGCGGTCCGGCGCCCGATCAGGCCGGCGCTGCGGGAAATCTGCGAGTAGGTGAGGTGCTCGAAGACAACATAGTCGCCGGGAGTGGTGAGCCCCGCAATTGCTGCCATCACCGCGGCATGGGTGCCGAGCGTCGGAACGATGGTATCCGCGGTCGGGCGAAAGGAATTGCGCGACAGCCAGCTTCTGCCTGCCTCAAACCAGCGGTCCGGGAAATCGCGCGTGTAGCTTGAAATCTCGTGCGGATAGTCCTGCGTTGTGCGCGAAAGCACATCGGCGACAATGGCGCCCTGGCCAGTGTCGGGCGCGGCCGTGCTGTCGAGGCGCAGTTTGTCGCGAGGCGCATCGAAGTAGTAGCGCGTGCCTTGCTCGACAGGTTCCAGGAAATCCGGCTTCGCGACATCCAGGCGCTGCGTCAGGACATAGGTTCCGCGCCCAACTTCGCCGCTGACCAATCCGCGCTCCCGCAGCAGCTGATAGGCCCTGCCGACGGTGCCGACGGTCGTGCCGATAT
>NZ_RZTA01000195.1:0-6431 GCF_004023115.1 Mesorhizobium sp. M6A.T.Cr.TU.017.01.1.1 | reverse complement strand
GGGTTTCTTCGCGTCCTTCTTCGGCTTGCGGGCTTCTTTGCCCGCCTTCATCGCACCTTTAGCCATGATTCGTCCTCCGATTGTGGCAAGCGAAATGAACCAAGAGAAACGCCCGACCGCAAGAGGCATAATCTGGCGCCTGTGCCGGCCGGCGGCCGTCAAGCGGTTTCTAATTCGCTCGTAAACCGCGTTGGTCCGTGCGATGATCTTTTTGCACTGCAGCAACAGCCCGTGCCTTCGCCGGGTGTTGATCCGGCAGGCCGGTCAGGACGACAATGCGAATCCACATCGGCTGCGAGATGAGCTTCGACTTTCCGCAGGAAGCGCCGCTGATCGCGATGCTCAACGTCCACTATTCCCGGGCGTCCGATCTCGAGCGGCCGGATTTCCTGACCTCGAACCCACCGGTGCCGATCGAGAGCTACCGCGACAGTTTCGGCAATTGGTGCAACCGTCTTGTCGCCCCGCCCGGTCGCTTCACCTTCGGCACGGACGCCGTGATCCGCGACCCGGGAACCTTCGAGTTGGGCGAGCTGGTGGCGTGGCAGCACGAGGTGCGCGACCTGCCGTCGGAAACATTGCTGTTCCTGCTGCCCAGCCGCTATTGCGAGAGCGACGTGCTGGCGAGCGAGGCATGGCGGCTGTTCGGCCACACACCGCTCGGCATTCCACGGGTTCAGGCGGTCTGCGACTTCGTCCACAACCACATCATCTTCAATTACGGCAATGCGCGGCCGACGCGCACGGCAGCCGAGGCCTATCGTGAGCAAAGCGGCGTCTGCCGCGATTTTGCCCATCTCGCCGTGGCCTTCTGCCGCGCCCTGAACATCCCGACCCGCTATTGCACCGGCTACATCAGCGACATCGGCCTGCCGAAACCGTGGTCGGACATGGATTTCGCTGCCTGGATGGAGGTCTATCTCGGCGGCCGCTGGCATGCCTTCGATCCGCGCAACAATGCGCCGCGCATAGGCCGCATCCTGATTGCCTCCGGCCGCGACGCTGCCGATGTGCCGCTGACCCATATTTTCGGGCCGGGCACGCTGGCCGGTTTCAAGGTCTGGACGAACGAGATCGTCGATTAGGCCGTGTGGACAGTTACCGCAACCACAAGACAATAGCCGCGAGAGTGACAACGGCGGTAATAGCGGGCGGTTTTCTCGAGCGGGTTGCGACCCAGCGGAACAGCTTGAGTTTGGAGGAGCAGCACTCGGCGAGATGATGCTGGGCATAGAGGTGCCCTGACAGTGGGACAGTTTCTAGAGAACCTAAAAAGCGGCGGGCTTGCTTCGGATGGTTAAGGCCAGGAGCGCCTCCGAAAGTCGTTTCTTCGCCCGCTCGACCCCGTTCTCGTCGATTGCCTCAACATCGAGGAACAAGTCGAGGCCAGTCGCGTGCTCGCTGATGACCTGAGGGCGCTGGGCCAGTTCACCCAGGAGGCCCTCGACTTCGTAGGGGACAACCTCCCGGCTGATCCCCTTCATGGCAATCGGTGCTAACGGACGCGCCCGGACAAGGTCGCGAACGAGCGCGTAAGTCTCATAGCTGAGGCAGATGCCGCCGGGCTCGGCAATCGACTGCAGACGGGCCGCCAAGTTCGCTTCGGCTCCGATGATCGTGTAGTCCATCCGATCATCGGAACCGAAGTTCCCAACATTGCAATAGCCCGTGTTGATGCCCATGCGAGCTCGGAAGGGCCGTTCAACTCCGCGGTCACGCCACACCCTGTTCAACTGCTCCAGCCGACGCTGCATGTCGACAGCCATGCGCAAGCAGGCTCTCGCGTCTTCCTCGATGCCTTGCGTCTCCGGGTCTCCGAAGAACACAAGAAGCGCGTCGCCGATGAACTTGTCGACGGTGGCGCCGTGTTTGAGCGCGATCCTCGACATCTCGGTGAAGTACTCGTTGAGGAGAACCGTCAGGTCCTCGGGCTGGAGCCGTTCCACGATCGCGGTGAAATCCTTGACGTCGGAGAAAAAGATCGTGAGCTTCTTGCGCTCGGTCGCGATGGTGACGTCCTTCTGGCCGCTGAAGATGCTTTTGTAAATTTGAGGCGAGAGGTATTTGGCGATCTTCAATGAAATCGCGGCCAGGAAGTCGTTTGCCTCGGAAAGCTCCTTGTTGATGCCCTGAACCAAGGCGGACTGCCGACGCTGCAGGAGAATGAACGTCAGGCCCGCCGCCGCCGCGAAGCCGAAATATAGGAGCAGATACTTGAAGGCGAGGACGTTCGCAGCGATAGGCTGATTGACCGATATCTCCTGGATCCCTCGGACATCCCCTACCTTCCAGTCCGTCTTGGGGCTGTCCGGGTGTGAGTTATGGCAGGTCACGCAGACTTGTCCCATTACAACGGGGGCCGCGGCGCGGACGTGCCGGTCAAACAGCGAACCCGAGACTTCGATGATCGGCTCCCTCGGGTTGGCACGCAAAGCAAAGATTGCATTCCGCTCGAATAGATCGAGCTGGTGGGGGTCGCGACCTTTAAAAGGTAGATCCGAGACGAACCGATATTTGACGGACCCGTCGTGAGCGCTGATGCGCTTGCCGAGTTCGATCGAGAGGGTTGCTGGAATAGGGATCGCACCTGGCACGTCCCGGTAGTTGTGCGTCGCGGTCACGGCGTCGTCTGCTTGCAGCACGCGTCCCACGACGTCGCTGCCGTAAAATCCGCGCATTTCGTCGATGATCCGGCTGATTTCGCTGGCTTGCGTGCGCAGCATCCGTTCCGATAGGTCTCGGAGGTCGAGCCAGGCTGCGACGGGCAGGCCTATAAGGCCGATGACCACTGCCGCCACCAGGAGCGGTCCCATGGTGCGCTGCTGACGCGCAATCTGTTCACCCAGTCCAGCCATTGTGCCAGCGCCCGGCAGTCACTAGTATCTGAACTATATCTCATTCCCGGCACGGCACCTAGCGTCAGTCTTGGCTCGATGAAAACACGCCAGCCCTGCAACGACGGACCGACCTTGAGCGGTTGTTGCTAAGCCCCCACCTTCACAGCGGATTTCGCATACTGGCGCGCCCGGCCAACTGCGGACTGTTCTCACGCTTGGAGAAGGAATGCTCAAAGTCCGACCGATGGCGCCCGAGCCGGTTGCCAACGAGGACCATTTGTCGGCGCCCGAGATCGAGACCTGCGTCGAACGCATCGAGGCACGGCTGAAGACCGAGATGCCCGAGGTCACGCGACTGTTCGTCCGCGGAACCTGAGCCCGCCGGCTCAAGGCCATAGAGGCCGCGTCGGGACAAGCGCCGGACTAGAGGCCTGCCGTTGCAAGGTTCGCCTGCCGCGCTGCCGCATCAACTCGAATGTCGGAGTCGATTTCGGAAAGCATGATGTGTAGATTCAAAGCATTACGCCATACTATGTGTCCAAACGGGCGCACGTCGCTCAAGCATTGCCGAACGGATTTTGGGAGGAATGAAGATGAAAATCGACGGCGGGTGCCATTGCGGCGCTATCACGTACGAGGCCGAAGTCGATCCGGAAAAGACCAATATCTGCCACTGCATCGATTGCCAGCAACTGACTGGAACGGCGTTTCGGGTGACCGTGCCGGCGTCGGAGGATCATTACCGGATCAGCAGGGGTACGCCGAAGATCTACATCAAGACCGGGTCGAGCGGCGCCAGGCGCGCCCAGGCTTTTTGCGGCGAGTGCGGTTCGCATCTCTATGCCACGTCGGTCGGTGACGGACCGAAAGTCTACGGCATCAGGGTAGGCACGGCGCGTCAGCGCGATGAACTGGTGCCGAGACGGCAGTTGTGGCATCGCTCGGCGCTACACTGGCTGCCGGACTTCGAAGGCACGACGATCGTCGAGGAGCAGTAGCCTCTCAGTCGTCGCCTTCGACGACCCTAAGTCTCAGCTGACCGGTCTTGGAGTCGGCGACGCGCGCACCCGCTTCGACCTTCGCGCCGTGTGTGGTCTCGGCCGATCCGGCGTCGCCCTCCGTCGGCTGCGCGCCGAACTCCAGCGCCTCGATCTTCTGGCCGCGCTTGGTCACCTTCGACGTCGAGACGAGGATATCGTCGATATCCTTGGCCGACTGGCCGAAATGGCTCTGCAATTTGCGCACCCGCTCGTCGAGGCGCGAGACATCCTCCATCAGCCGGATCACCTCGCCCTGAATCAGATGCGCCTGCTCGCGCATGCGGGCGTCCTTGAGGATCGCCTGGATGACCTGGATCGACAACATCAGTAGCGACGGCGAGACGATGACGATGCGGGCGCGGTGCGCCTTGTGGACAATCCCCTCGAAATTCTCGTGGATCTCGGCAAACACCGATTCCGACGGCACGAACATGAAAGCGGTGTCCTGCGTCTCGCCCTGGATCAGGTATTTTTCTGATATATCGCGGACATGCACCTCGATGTCGCGTCGAAACGCTTGTGCGGCGACCTTCTGCAAATCGACACCTTCGGCGGCACGGATGGCGTTCCAGGCTTCCAGCGGAAACTTGGCGTCTATGGCAAGAGCCGGCGCGCCGTTCGGCATCTTCACCAGGCAGTCGGGCCGGCTGCCGTTCGACAAGGTCGCCTGGAATTCGTAGGCGCCGTGCGGCAGGCCGTCGGCGACGATCGCCTCCATGCGCGACTGGCCGAAGGCGCCGCGCGTCTGCTTGTTGGAGAGGATCGCCTGGAGCTGAACGACCTGGCCGGCCAGCGACTGGATGTTGCCCTGCGCGATATCGATGACCGCCAGCCGTTCCTGCAGCTTGGCAAGGCTCTCATGCGTCGATTTCGTTTGCTCGGTCATGGTCTGGCCGAGGCGGCCGGTCATCGCGTCGAGGCGTTGGCCGATCGACTGTGTGAGTTCGGCCTGCCGCGCCCCGAACACTTCGGCGATGGCGCCCATGCGGCCCTGCATCTCGGCCTGGCTTTGCAGGATGCCGGCCATCCGCGCCTCGGCGTCGCGGGCGTGGTCGGCGGCTTCCGCAGCCGCCACTGCACGCGCCTTGGCCGACCGCCACAGCGCGACGACCAGCGCCACGAACAGGCCCAGAAACAGGATCGCGCCGAATGCCAATGCGTGGCCGAGCGTGATCGTGGTGGCGCCGAGCCGGGCGATTGGTTCGGACAGGATTGATGTCAGGTCGTTCATATGGACAGCATAGATGATTCTCCCTGACGGCACAGATCAAAACGTGAACGGCGCTTCAATTGCCCCGGTTGACGCTTTCCGTGCGACGTCTTAGGTGAGACGCCATGTCGATCAAGCCTCTCATCATCCTTCCCGATCCCGTTCTGCGCCAGGTTTCGAAACCGATCGAGCGCGTCGACGGCGCCTTGCGCAAGCTCGCCGACGACATGCTGGAGACCATGTACGATGCGCCGGGCATCGGCCTGGCGGCGATCCAGGTCGGCGAACCGTTGCGCATGCTGGTGATCGACCTCGCCAAGGAAGACGAGACGCCGGCGCCGCATGTCTTCATCAACCCCGAGGTTCTCGACAGCGCCGATCAGCGCTCGGTCTACGAGGAGGGTTGCCTGTCGATCCCGGATTACTATGCCGAGGTCGAGCGCCCCGCCGCCGTGCGTGTGAAATATCTCGATCGCGACGGCAAGCTGCAGGAGATCGAGGCCGAAGGGCTGATGGCGACCTGCCTGCAGCATGAGATAGATCATCTCAACGGCGTTCTGTTCATCGACCACATCTCGAAGCTGAAGCGCGACATGGTGGTCAAGAAGTTCAAGAAGCTCGCCAGGGACAAACCATCAGGCAGCAAGGCGCCGGGCAAGTTGGTGGGATAGGGCTCAAAAATGCCCCTGCGCGTCGTTTTCATGGGTACGCCCGAATTCTCGGTGCCGACGCTGCGGGCGATCGCGGAGGCCGGGCATGAGATAGAAGCCGTCTACACCCAGCCGCCGCGCGCCGCAGGTCGCCGCGGGCTGGAACTGACGCCATCGCCGGTGCAGTGCGAGGCGGAGCGGCTGGGCGTCGAGGTGCGGACGCCGGTGTCGCTGAAGAGCGAGGCCGAGCAGCAGGCGTTCCGCGCCTTGCGGGCCGACGTCGCCGTGGTCGTCGCCTATGGATTGCTGTTGCCCAAACCCATCCTCGAGGCGCCGCGGCTCGGTTGCCTCAATGGCCACGCGTCGCTGTTGCCGCGCTGGCGCGGCGCCGCACCCATCCAGCGCGCCATCATGGCCGGCGATGCCGAGACAGGCATGATGGTGATGCGGATGGAGGAAGGTCTGGACACCGGTCCGGTGGCGATGATTGAAAAATGCGCCATCGGCCCCGATATGACGGCCGGCGACCTGCACGATCGGTTGATGCTCATTGGTGCCGCGCTGATGGCGGAAGCGCTGGCACGGCTGGAACGGGATGCCCTGACATTTACCACGCAGGCGACGGTGGGGGTGACCTACGCCAAAAAGATCGATAAAGCGGAGACGCGCGTGGACTGGACGCGGCCTGCTGGCG